>NZ_JAKRFW010000054.1:0-31253 GCF_022347905.1 Pseudoalteromonas sp. Of11M-6
GGAATATGAAGCGGCGGAGAATAGTGTAGAGCGAGCGCTGGTAGAGATATGGGCAGAGGTACTGCGACAACCACTAGAGGAGTTAAGTGTAACGGGTGACTTCTTTAGGTTAGGGGGAAATTCTCTGTTAGCGGTGAAAATAATCAGCGAGATTAACGCTCGCTACAAGCTGCAGTTGGGTCTCAAAGAACTCTTTAGTTATCCTAGTATTCGCCGCTTGGCGGTACTTATACAGCAATCTGGTTTGGGAGAAAACAACCCAGAGATCCCTGCGTTACCTCGAGATGGTCAAGCCCTACCGCTATCTTACGCACAACAGCGTCTTTGGTTTATTGAGCAATTAGCAACTCAACCAAACGCACAATTCAATATGCCATTGGCGTTAAGAATCCGTGGCCAATTAGAGACTAATACCCTTGAGCAGGCCATCGCAGCAGTTATTAAGCGTCACGAGATACTAAGAACAGTATACCAGCTCGATCAAGATGGCGAACCCCAACAAGTTATATTGCCAGCATTTGCGCCACGGATAACAACGCTTGAGTTAAATGGCAGTGAGCAAGAAAAGCTTAATCAGGCACACGCTAATGTCGCAGCCCAAGCCTTGCAGCCGTTTAACTTACAAAGTGACCACATGTTAAAGATTCAGTTGTTGCAACTTGGCAAGCATGATTATGTATTGGCCATTGTGGTGCATCATATTGCTTGCGACGGTTGGTCATTGAATATTCTTCTTAACGATATCATGGCATTCTATGACGCGATAAGCTCAGCGCAAGCACCCACTCTGGAGCCATTGACGATACAGTATGCAGACTTTGCAAGTTGGCAACGTCGTTACCTAGGTGGAGAGCGGTTGCAACACGGACTTGATTTTTGGCTGAGTCATCTAGATCAAGCGCCGCCATTACATAGTATTCCCCTAGACCGTAATCGAGCTCCTGATCAGTTCAGTGGAGCAAGAGTAGATGGAACCATTGCACCAGATATCGTTAATGAACTAGAGCTATTTGCTCAGCAGCACCAAAGCACTCTGTTTATGCTCTTACAGACTATGTTCGCGGTTACTGTAGGTAGATTCAGTCGTGAGCAGGATGTTGTAATGGGGATGCCTGCGGTCAATCGTAATAATAAGTCCTGTCAGAATATGATTGGCTTATTTCTAAATACACTAGTCGTGCGTACTCAGTTTGATACACAACAACCCATCGGTGAATTGCTGCGCAAAGCCAAGCAAACCCATATGGAGATACATGCTCACAGTGAGGTTCCGTTTGAATTACTAGTCGAACAATTGAATCCAGAGCGTTCCTTGACACATGCTCCTATCTTTCAGTTGTTTATCAATATGGCCAATGAACAACTAGCATTGTCAACAGAAAGCCAACTCGAAGTGAGTGCTTTTTCTGCACAGCAAGAGTTTGACAGTAAGTACGACATTACTTTATATCTGCGACCGACTCACTCAGGGTTGAAGTTTATTTTTGCTTACAATGCGGCATTGTTTGACTGCTCAACCATTACTGCTTTGGCGAATGAATTTAGTAGTACGTTGTATCAGGTTGCAGCAAATCCACAACTTAACGTTGCACAGCTTAAGTGGTCGCAACCTCTAAAAGAGAATGCTGCAGTTACTCTTTGTGAGCATGAAGTCAGCTCAGTTCATCAATTATTTGAACTTAATTTGAGTAAGCACGCAGCTAGTGGTGCATTACATTATGCAGAGCAAAAGCTGTCATTTGAAGAGTTAAACGAACAGTCCAACAAGTTGGCTCATTATCTGATTAAGCAACATGCTATCAGTAAGGGTCAAACGGTAGGTATACATTGCCAGCGAAACGCCACGCGGATAATCGCTATGCTTGCTGTATTAAAGGCAGGAGCAACACTGGTTCCATTGTCTGTTGAACTGCCTGCATCACGATTGAAGTTGCAAGCAGAAGATGCAGACATTACTTTGCTATTACATGATGAGCAAACAGAGGCATCATTTTTTGAGCGCGCAACATTGGACTGTAGCAGTCTATTGAGAGAAAGCACGCTGGACCAATACAGCGGAGAAAATCCAGACGTTGAAGTCTTTAGTGATGATATTGCGCATATAATCTACACCTCGGGCTCGACGGGTAAGCCCAAAGGGGTGTTAGGGACTCACGGTGCTGTAGTTAACAGAGTCAGTTGGATGTTACAGCGTTTTCCACTGGCCTCAAATGAAGTAACCGTGATGATGACCTCAATGGCGTTTATACGCGGTATGTGGGAGTTTTACGTCAGCTTAGCTGCAATCAAACCCGTTGTTTTATTGCCACGAGAGCAGGTGAAAGATAACAATTTATTCGTTGCAGCTATTGAAAAACATAAAATCACCAGAATAGTTACTACGCCTTCTCATTTGCAGAGTTTAGTAATATCGGGAGCGCAGTATCGCTCGACGCTTAGCAGTTTGCGCTACTGGTTTATTAGTGGTGAAGCACTGTCTTTGAGCCTTGCTGAGCGATGCTGTAAATGGCTGGATGAAGTGGAGTTTTATAACCTTTACGGCTCCACCGAGGTTATGTCCGATGTTCTATACAGTAATATTAAAGAGGATGTCGCACGAGGTGTCATAACACTCGGACAGGCGATAACCAACAACCACGTATTACTCGTTGATGAGCAACTACAACGTGTTCCTACGGGAGCTGTAGGTGAGGTTTTGGTTGTGGGTAGTAATGTGGCAGCAGGGTATTTGTTACGCCCAGAACAAACGAAAGCCGCGTTTGTGGAGTATGACGGTCAACACGCATACCGAACCGGTGACTTGGCAAAGTATCTCGCTGACGGTCGTTTGGTTGGTTTGGGACGTAAAGATAAGCAAGTTAAGATTCGTGGGTTCCGAGTTGAAGTGGATGAAATCGCCAGTCTACTGCGCAACCGCCCTGAAGTTGATGATGCGATCGTACTGGTCAAAGGCACTGAACTACAACAACGGTTGATTGCTTATCTTAATGTTGGTTGTCGAGCTGTTAAACCGTCACAGCTTGAACAGATTAAAGTCTATTTAAGTGATCAGTTACCTGATTATATGGTTCCTAGTCACTTTGTTACCGTCGAAAATTGGCCTCTCACTATCAATGGTAAACTACAATACAGCGTCTTGCCTGAACCCACTTACCAAAATGATCAGATGCAAGTGGTTCCGAGTACAGAGACTGAGCATCAGCTCCTAGAAATCTGGCGAGGTCTATTAAATGTGACAACAATCGGTGTTACAGATAGCTTTTTTGCGTTGGGCGGACATTCGCTTTTAGCAACTCGTTTGGTTAGCCAAGTTGAGGCGACTTTTGGCTTGACGATAGCGTTGAAAGCAGTTTTTGAAAACAGCACGATTCAATTGCTAGCGCAGCATATAGATAATCATGGTAAAGCCAGTCTGGGGGCAATAACACCGGCACCTAAAGGAAAGCAGATCCCACTTAGTTATGCTCAACAGCGTCTATGGTTTGTCGAGCAAGTAAGTCCTAGTAATCAGTACAATATGCCACTAGCGTATCAAGTAACAGGAAAGTTTGCACTGCAAGTGGCAGAGCAAGCGTTGCAGTATTTAGTAAATCGGCACGCGGTACTTAGAACTCAATATCAATTTGATGGCCAAACGGCATATCAAGAAGTGCAAGAAAACTGGCAAGTCAGGCTGACAGTTTCTGATCTAACTCATTTATCTGAGCAACAACAAAAAGATAGCATTATTGATCTGCTACGTTCTTTCTATCAACGAGTATTCGTACTCGAAGAACAACCGCCATTTGAAATCCATTATATCTGCCGAAGTAGCGAACAGGGCATACTGCTGTTTAATCTCCATCATATAGCTGCAGATGCTTGGTCTATGGGTATCTTGATGTCTGAGTTTATCCATTGTTACCAGGCTATCGAGGCGGGAGTTGATCCGCAGTTACCTGCATTGAGTATTCAATATAGTGATTTTGCGTACTGGCAACGACAGCGATTGGATGATGTATTTTTAGCTGAGCAATTAGCATATTGGCGTACACAACTACAAGATGTGCCAAGCATCCATAATCTGCCATTGGACAGGCCTCGACCTTCAGTCAGAGCACAGCAAGGAGCAATTTATGAGAGTTGTTTATCTGGCGAAATAGTTCAGCAATTAGAGAAAGTGGCGAGTCAGCATAATGTATCGATGTACATGCTATTTCATGCAGCCTTGGCATTTTTAGTTAGTAAATTAAGTGGACAGCAGGATGTGGTTATTGGTTGCCCTATCGCCAATCGAACGAATGTTGAAGTTGAGCCACTAATAGGACTATTTGTAAATACTCTGGTTCTGCGAACTCAAGTACAGCAAGAGAGTTTTAATGGACTTCTAGAGCATATTCGTACGGTCAATTTGGACGCTCAAGCACATCAAGATGTGCCATTTGAGCAACTCGTAGATTTATGTAAGTTACTACGCACTAGCAGTCACACGCCGCTAGTACAAGTTGTTTTGAACTTGAACAATATCGGCCAATCTGTTGCGGGGATTGAAGGGCTGGAATTTACCCCGTTAGAACAACAAAGCACGATTGCTAAAACTGACTTGAATCTTGGGGTGGTATTTGCCGGAGGGAAGTGGGTCATCAACTGGACCTATGATGTTGCGTTATTTGATGCAGATACGATTGAGCGATTCTCGAGCTACTTTATACGTATCCTTCATCAAGTTGCACACAATCCACGGATCGCATTAAGTGATATCGATCTGCTCAATGAGCAAACACAGCAAGCATTAGTGGCAATGAGCCGAGGGCCAGAGCTTGCACCAACAAGGATACAACAAGTTCATCAGTTTCTTGAGAACCAGGTAACACGAACTCCAGAGGCGATTGCACTGGTTTCTGATACACAGAGCTATAATTATCAGGAGCTAAATTCAGCTGTTAACAAGCTATCCAACTACTTACTCAAATTGGAGTTACCGCGTCAAGCAACGGTTGGGATCTGCATGGAGAGATGTAGTGATATGGTAATTGCAATGTATGCAGTTGCTAAAGCTGGTTTAGTTTTCACGCCTTTGGATCCGGAACAGCCACAAGCGCGACGTGCATTTATTATTAGCAATGCAAAAGTTCATTTAGTGCTGAGTCATCAGCAATTTGAGCCCATATTGCGACAAATCCCTGCACTGGCCGTCGCCTATATTGATAGTGTTGCGACCAATCAATTAATCACACAATGCTCAAACATAAATCCAGAAATTGGAGGTCACAATACGGATTTGGCTTATATCATGTATACCTCTGGTTCAAGTGGCGAACCTAAAGGTGTACAAATTGAGCATCGGCAAATCATCGCTGCAACACAGAGTCGTCTAGATGCTTATCGAGTACCAGCAGGGCGCTTCTTGTCTCTTTCATCTATCTATTTTGACTCTTGTTTATTAGGTATTTTTTCAGTGTTAGCACAAGGTGCTGAACTACATATCGTCAAAGATAGTGATGTGGTCGATATTGGAGCCGTTTACCGGTACATCATGGCAAGTGATATTACTCACTTGGCGATTTTACCGACAATGTATCGGGCGTTATTACAGTATGCCAACCTAATGGCTGCGCTACCAAGCCAGCTAAGATTAGTGATCACTGGTGGAGAAGGAGTAGAGCAAGATCTTCAACAGTTGCATTTTGAAAGCCAATGGAGTCAGGGGGCTCTATTTTTTAACGAATATGGGCCAACAGAGGCGACAGTTTGGAGTAGTCACTATGAAATCAAAGCGGATGATAGCTTTCAGGTTGCACCTATTGGTCGTCCGGCGGGTCACGTCAACCTTTACGTAATGGATCATTATGGGCACCTAACACCACAAGGTTGTGAGGGGGAGTTGCACATTGGTGGAGTTGGTGTGGCAAGAGGTTATATGGACAATGCTGAGCTTACCAATGGACATTTTTTCTCAAGACAACTCTACAGCGGAGAATCAGAGCGACTATATCGAACTGGTGATGTGGTGCGTTATAACAAGCATGGTGATATAGAGTTTGTAGGTCGTAAAGATAACCAAGTAAAAATACGTGGCTATCGTGTTGAGCTAAGTGAGATAGAACAACAGATCTTACACCACCCTGATGTACTCGATTGTGTCACAAAAGTGTGGCAGGAGCAGGGAGAAGAAAAGCTCCTTATTGCATACTTACAGATCCGCGAACGACAGTCCGAACAGGCGGTTGTTGCAGCAGTTAAAAAACAACTGGCTCAAACACTACCCAGTTACATGCAACCCAATGCGATAACGAGTATTGGTCATATACCTGTCAATCGTAATGGTAAGGTGGATAGAAAGGCGTTGCCTAAACCTAACCTTGCAGCACTAACCGGTGAATATTCGCCTGCGCAAAATAGTACGCAGAAAAAGCTGCTGACCATCTGGGCCGAACTACTGCACTTATCGGCAGAGGAGATCAGCATCAATGCCGACTTCTTTGAACTGGGTGGACATTCGCTATTAGCGGTACAACTAGTGACCAAAGTTAATGAAACCTTTCCTGTTGACTTATCTATAAAAGAAATTTTTAGCTCACCCGTACTATGCGATTTGGCTGACCAAGTTGATGCTTTACTTCATTTAGATGAAGACGAGCTGGCGGCCGCTGAAGCTGAGCTAGCAGATATGTCTGATGAAGAAATAGAAAAGCTTTATCAGGAGCTGTGTGACGAGTAACGGCTACTTTGAATTATCGTCACCTCCGGATATAGCGCATAACAAAATAGGTATAACGAAAATGGATATTGAGAATACACAGTCAGTGGCAGAGTCAAATCGCAAGCGAGCCGCGCTGATTAAAAAGTTGGCAGAGCAAAAGCGCGCCCAGATGTTGGCTAAGAAACAAAGCAAAATTACAGCTCGGCAAATAGGGTCTAACACCTTGCCTTTATCGTTTGCACAGCAACGCCTGTGGTTTCTCGATAAGCTTTCTGATCAAGGCGCAGAATATAATATCTCCGGAGGCTTCACCGTTAGAGGTGAGTTTAACGTTGTGGCGGCCCAACAGGCAATACAACAGATCATCACCCGCCATGAAGTGCTTCGAACGACATATGATGACAAGGACGGAGAGCCTATTCAGATTATTCAAGCGACTCCTGAATTTGCAATGACAGTTTACGACTTGAGCCGTGACGAATGTGCACCAAATGCGAACACGATGGAGGAGTTACTCCAGCGCGAATGTGAAAAACCGTTCGATTTAAGTACCGATGTGATGCTCCGAGCAAGTTATATCTCTATGCCACGCGAGCAAGAACAGGCTGTTGGGGTATTACTGTTTAGTATGCATCATATTGCTTCTGATGGTTGGTCGATGGAAATTGTCACGCGTGAATTTGTGGCCGAATATCAGGCTCAACTTGATGACCGCCCAGTGGGTGTCGTTGAACCGGAGATACAATACGGTGATTTTGCACTTTGGCAACGCCAACACTTGGATCAGCAAGTGTTGCAAAAGCAACTTGAATATTGGCAGCATCAACTTGAAGGAATGCCTGCCGTTCATCGTCTACCCATGGATTATCCACGGCCAGATTTTAAACGCTATCAAGGCCTTAAACTTTCCAGACGACTCGAAGGCAGCGTAAGCCGTCGAGCGTTGATGTTTGCAAAGGAGCATGGACTGACTCCATTCATGTTATTTCATGCGGTGCTGAATCTTATGATGGCACGCTGTAGTAACCAAGCCGAATTTGTAGTGGGAACGCCAGCCGCTAACCGAATGAAATCAGAGTTGAAGCAAGTGGTTGGCTTTTTTGTTAATACGCTCGTTTTAAAAGCAAATGTCGATGCGTCTAGTGTTAATGCATATCTTGAGCACATTAAAGAAGTTAATTTGGATGCTCAATCTAATCAAGATATTCCTTTCGAGCAGATAGTTGAGCATTGCGTGCCAGCCAGAAGCGCCCAATACACCCCATTATTTCAGGTACTGCTAAGTACAACGAGCGGTCAAAACACTGCATTAGAGCTACCTCACCTTGAGTTACTACCTATTGAGCGCAAAGGGGTGGTAGCTAAATTTGATATAGATATTAACGTTGCTTTGGGTGAGCAAGGTGGCCAAATCAAATGGGTTTATGATAGTGCTATTTTTAAGCCTGAAACGATAACACAATTTGCTGAATTTTTTGAATGTACCCTAATCTCCCTATTAAATTGCGATGATCTTAGTTTGCCCTTAAGTCGCATCAATATGATCACTGATGCTGAGCGCACGAAGCTAGTTACTCCCAACCAACCGCAGTTTGAAGGTCAGCCACTAGCAGATCATGTTCATCTTCATTTTAGTGCGCAGGCCCAAAAGCTTCATAACCAAACCGCGTTAATATCGCAAAATAACCACATTAGCTATCAAACAGTTGATAGCGCCTCGACACAAATGGCTATACATCTTCAAGAGTTGGGGGTAGGTGCTGGCGATATTGTGGCTGTAAGTATGATTCAGAATGAGCGCTTAATATATACTATTTTGGGCATTATGAAGCTTGGAGCAGCCTATTTACCTGTCTCACCTGATTTACCTAAGGCGAGGTTACAGTATATTTTTGATGATGCATCAGTGTCATTGGTGATCACATCGGAAGAAAAGATAGGGCTCGACAAGCGTGATGGCCTCAAGGTCATATGTTTTGATGATGATTTTGAGCAACGAATATTAAATCATTATGTCACTGAAGGCTTTGAGCCCCACCAAGGTGACCCATCTACACTACCAAGTTATGTGATTTACACTTCGGGTTCGACAGGCAATCCCAAAGGCGTTGTCATTTCGCAGCAAAGTGCTTTGCAATTTGGGCTCTATATGGGGCAGCGATTTGCAATTGACTCTAATTGCCGAGTGCTACAATTTGCCACTATTAGCTTTGATGCTTTTATCATGGAATGGCAATGGGCATTATTAAATGGTGGCAGTCTACATTTTTGCGATCCGCAATGTAAAACCGATCCTGCACAGCTAAGCTCGTTTTTACAGCAACAAAGTATTACTCACACACTGTTGCCGCCAACACTTCTTCGCCACCTTCCTTATCATGATAATTATGATTTTAAAGCTCTGTTGGTCGGAGGCGAGGCTTGCGATGAAGGTTTGGCCGAACAGTGGGCTGGGCGATACCCTATGTTTAATGCGTATGGGCCCACCGAGTCTACAGTGTGTGCCAGTATTGCTGAGCTAAAACCCCAGCATCAGGTCACAATTGGTAATCCTGTAGATTTCACCCAACTATTTGTCTTGAGTCGCGACGGTCAACCTTTACCGAAAGGCTTGTGTGGAGAGTTAGTGATAGCGGGAAGTGGGTTGGCTTTAGGTTATTTGAATAAATCAGAGCTGACTTTGCAAAAATTTATCACGAACCCTTTTGGGGCGGGGCGGTGGTATTTTACTGGAGATATTGCGCGGCAAAATAGCCGCGGAGAATTTGAATATCTGGGACGTATTGATGATCAAGTGAGTATTAAAGGCTTCCGGATTGAGCTTGAGGAAGTTAAGCAGCAACTACTGTTAGCTGTTGGTGTAACCGCGGCAGAAGTAGTTGTTGAAGAATTGGCTGCGGGACAGCGTAGGTTGCTAGCCTACATTGTAGCGAGCGATGAGGTAGTTGGCTCTGACGGTGAACTTATTGCATCGGTGAAAGCACAACTGCATGAGCGTTTGCCCAATTATATGATCCCTGCAGGTTTTGCTGTGCTTGATGCACTGCCTGTCACCCAAAGTGGCAAGGTTGATAAACAGGCGCTACCCAAAATAGATATGTTGGCGCAACAAGAATCATACCAAGCGCCAAGCAATGATATAGAGCATCAACTGGTTGAGTTGTATGCTCAGTTGCTGGGACTTTCACCACAACACCTAAGTGTTACGAGTAACTTTTTTGAACTGGGTGGTGATTCGATCTTGTCTATACAGCTAGTGTCGAGAGCCGCAAGGGTTGGATTGTACTTTTCTGTTAAGCAGTTGTTCTCCTACCAAACCATAGCTGCACTGGCTGCCCATGTTTCGACTTCACAAGTACAGCAGGTCTCACAGCAGCCAAGTGCTGGAACCTTACCATTACTGCCTATTCATCAAGCTTTTTTTATGGATGAGGCTGGACTAAATCATTTTAATCAAGCTGTTATGCTCGGTTGCCAAATCCAGTTAACTAAAGAGTTTCTGACCCAAGTTGTTACATGCTTAGTGGTCCAGCATGATGCACTGAGGTTGCGTTTTAAACATCAAGATACTGGTTGGGTTGGTGAGTTTGCTGACACTTCAAGTTTTGATATTGACGCAGTACTAAGCGTAATCAATGTTGATAATTTAAATTCAATTACAGGTATTGCGGATGAGTTACAGCAAAGCCTCAACATTACAGTTGGCCCCTTATTCAAAGTGGTCTTGTTTACTGATCCAAAACAGCAGCAGCGTCTGCTGATTATTTGCCATCACCTTATTATAGATGGAGTCTCTTGGCGTATTCTGCTGGAAGACTTTGAGCGCTGTTTAGATAAGAGCCAAGAGCCCACTCATCATGCTCTATTTGAGCTTGGGCAAAAGACCACCGCTTATCAAACATGGTGCGAGTATTTAGACTCATGGCCAAATCTAGAACAGAATGCCAACGAGATTGCTTATTGGCGAGAGCAGTTAGCGCTACCTGTACCTAGTTATCGGCGCGGTGAGACGAGTGAGGCATACATAAGTAATGAGTTTGTTGGTAGTTTACAGTTTGCATTGGATAAGGATTATACAAGCTTGTTGTTGCAACGAGCTAATAGCACTTATAGAACACAAATAAATGAGCTACTCATTGCAGCGCTATTACGTGGTTTTAGTCTTTGGTCGGAACAGTCTATCATGCGCATAGATTTAGAGGGGCATGGTCGCGAAGAGCTTGATAGCGGCCATGATCTCAGTCGCACTATCGGCTGGTTTACTACCTCATACCCACTTACATTAGAAGCGCCTGATGGAGATCTTGAAGCGCTAATTTGTGCAGTAAAAGAGCAATACCGTGCCATTCCAAATAAAGGACTCGGCTTTGGGTTATTAGCTCGGGCAGGTCTGTTGGGGAGTAATGTTGAACCTCACGCTGAAATTGTATTCAACTATCTAGGCCAATTTAAGCAGGTGATCAATGAGCAATCGCTATTGTTTGCTGTAGAGGAAGGTACCGGGCGAGCTATCAGCCCTCATAGAAAGTTAACACACGGGCTTAGCTTCAACGGTAAAATTTTGGCCGAGCAATTACAGTTCAACTTGAGCTATGACAAAAACGGTTACTCCAGCGAGTCTCTCCAAAAGTTAAACCAGCTAATTGTCAGAAGTTTAGAAGAGATTATTCAGCACTGCTGTGATGTTGAAGCCGGTATTTTTACGGCGTCGGATTTTCCGTTGGCAACCGTCCAGCCGCAAGAGCTAAAAAGCTGGACGCAAGGCCAAGCTATTCAAGATATTTATGCGACAACGCCAATGCAAGAAGGGATGCTATACCATAGTAACTTGGAGCGTGGTGCATACGCCAACCAGCTATTTATGGAAGTGATTGGTGAGGTTGATCTCGGCCATCTGCGTGCTGCTTGGCAGTGTCTGGTAGATAGGTACGACATTTTTCGAACTGGATTTAGAACGTCAGAACTAGGAATAATCAATCAGATTGTCCATCAACAGGTGACATTACCTTGGCAAGAGTTTGATTTAAGTCAACTAGATGTGGCGGAACAACAAGCGATAGTCAATCAAATGCGTGCTGAAGACAAGGCGGAAGGCTTTAATGTCAATATGCCACCTTTAGTACGAGTAACGGTTTGGCAATTGGCGCCCCAACACTATCAGCTTTTGTGGACTCAGCACCATGCATTAATCGACGGTTGGTGTTCTGGTATTGTTTTCTCCGAGCTATTAGCGATTTATCATGCATTAAGTAACAAGCGAGATATACAACTATCGCCAGCCGTGCCTTACAAAAATTACATCGCCTGGCTACAAAGTAAAGATAGTGATAAAGCAGAGCAGTTTTGGCGTACTCAAGTGGGTCAAATTACTGAACGAAGTCATTTACCTTTTTCTCGTTACCTAGAGCAGCCTGACTATGTGGTTGCGAGGGAATATTTACAACTAACAGTCGAGCAAACTAATGCGTTAACTCTACTTGCAAAGCAAACGCGCACCACCCTGAATGTTGTATTGCAAGCTGCTTGGGCTTTATTGTTGAGTCGAGCAAACCGCAGTAAACAGGTTACGTTTGGTACAACCGTATCCGGCCGCCCTGCAGATTTGAATGGGGTAGAGTCAATGGTGGGGCTATTTATTAACACAGTGCCCGCGGTCATCTCTCTTGACTCAGAGCAGAGCGTATCTGAGCTGTTACTACAGCTCCAATCAGATTATATTGAAAGAGATGAATACAGTTATTTTCCGTTATCAAAAATTCAAAAGTTATCTAGTGAACATGCCGGTCGCGGCCTCTTTGATAGCCTATTAGTATTTGAGAACTATCCGCGCTCTTTATCCGATGCGAGTAGGCACACAGAGCAGTCACTGCAAATCAAAAATATTGAATCGCAGCAAGGCAACAATTTCCCTCTTTCTTTGATAGCCTCTCATGGCGAGGTACTCAAGATTAAGTTTGAGTACCATAGTAATCATTATTCAAAACACGGGATAGAACAGCTTCGTAGCTGCCTTGGCGAAATCCTTACGGCCATGTCACACGGATCAGATAAGCCAATATCGACATTAGCTTGGCTAACCAAAGCACAGCAACAAGCTGTTTTAGTGAACAGTGGTTATGGCCGACAAACACAAACTTCCCCGAGCTTTATTGCTACCTTAAAGCATCAATTTGCCAGTTATCCAGAGGCTGAAGCTGTTTATAGCCATGGGGTAAGTACGAATTATCGAGCATTAAATACAATTGCTAATCAAATCGCTACACAGTTATCAGAAAACGGTATCGGTAAACAAAGTCGGGTTGGAATTTGTCTCGAAAAGGGCGTGGGTTATTTAGCTTCAATTATAGCGACATTTAAAGTTGGCGCTGCATTTGTGCCATTGGAAAAGGAATGGCCAGCAGAGCGTCTAGCTTTCATTGCTCAAGATGCACAGCTAGACCTAACGCTCACTGAGCCCACGACTCAACATGCAATGACCAAGTCTCAACGACAGCTATGCATAACAAAACTAGCTTCTGAACATATCGAGTTTGAGGGGGACATCCCTCACGCTAATGATATCGCTTATATTATCTACACGTCGGGCACAACTGGTAAACCTAAAGGAGTGGCCGTGAGTCATGGCAACATAAGCCATTACGTTGATGCCATGTTATCTCGACACGCGATTGCCCAACATAGTCGCTTTGCTCTCCTTACTTCATTTGCCACAGATTTGGGTTACACCTCGATACTTCTAGCGTTGGCGACAGCAGGTAGTGTAGATATAGGTAGTCGAGAGTTGATCCAAAGCGGTGATAGTTTTACCCAGCATATCCTTGCACGTGAGATTAATGTGATTAAGCTGACTCCGAGTCTATTGGCTGCACTGTTGACGCATTATGATGGAAAATTGACATCGCTAAACCATGTATTCGTGGGTGGTGAAGCTATTCAATCCGATGCTCGTCAAGTCATTCGCACGCTACTTAATGATGGCGTGGAAGTAATTAATCACTACGGTCCAACAGAAACTACCATTGGGGCATGTACACAGGTTGTTAATGATGTGGATGCTAAGCCAATAGCGATAGGTCGCCCTATTTCAGGAATGCGAGCTTGTGTGCTGGATGATAACAAAGAGTTGGTGCCTGATGGCATCGTAGGTGAGCTGTACTTATCAGGAAGCGGTGTTGCTTTAGGATACATAAAACAATCGTCGTTAACGGATCAATATTTCACTCTTGACCCTTGGGCGTCCGATAGTTCGCGTCGTTACGCCACGGGGGATTTGGTATATAGAGATGAAAGTGGAGATTTGGTATATGTCGGACGTAAAGATAATCAAATCAAAGTTCGTGGTTTCCGCGTTGAACTGGAAGAGATCGAGCTAACTTTACTGCGCTCACCTAGCGTTAGTACCGCCGTTGTCATACTTAATAGCGAGCAAACTTTGGTGGCCTACATCAAGCTCAAAGCTGGTGCTGTGGAGCAACAAAGTAATCTATTAAATCTTGCCCAGCAATGGCTACCTCACTACATGGTACCAAGTGCGATTGTCTTTGTGGAAGATATCCCATTAAAAAGCAACGGAAAAGTAGATAAAAGTGCATTGCCAAGTGTGCAAAAGAATGTTGAGAAAAAACGAGCTGAAACGCCTTTGGAATTAACCGTTGCTCGAGCTTGGGCGCAATATTTGGGCTGCGATGCTGAAACGATAGGAGTCGAAGAAAACTTTTATGATTTAGGTGGTGACTCCGTAAAAATGATTTTGGTGATTGGCTTGTTGAAGAAGCAAGGGATCACAATAGCAGCTCAGCAAATGAGCAAAATCAATACCATTGCTGGGGTCGTGGAATTGGTTGAAGGTCAAGGCCAAGCACCGAAACAGCCAGAGTCAGTTGTTTTATTGGGGCAACAAGCTGAAGAAGTTATCTTCGCGATTCACCCATATGGGGGGCGTGTTGATAACTATCGCCAGTTGGCAGCTAAATTGCAGCCTGAATATCAGCTACTAGGGTTACAAGCGCCATACAATTACCAGTCTGACTATCGATTTGATTCTGCAAAGCAACTAGCTGAGCGTTATGTAGAAGAAATCCTCGTTACGCAACCAAAGGGGCCTTATAGGATCATAGGTTGGTCTGCTGGTGGCACACTCGCGCACTTGGTTGCTGCTACGTTACAGCAACGAGGCCGGAATGTTGCCTATTTAGGCATGATAGATTCACTTCCGATAGGCACATCTCGAAAAGTGAAAAGTAACCATGATTATCTGTTAAATAGCGCTCGCTATATTGATAAGCATATCGCCACGAAATTAGCACCAACTTGTAGCTACAGCTACGATGAGCTGATGCAAGCCATCATTGAGTCAATATTTTCCTCACAACCTGATTTCCCACTTTCACGCGATGTGCTAACCGCAGCGTTGCAATTTGGGGTTGATTTAGGGCGTAGTTTGGCGACTGCTCAGGCGATGCAAGAACCATTAGATTTAGCCGTTGAGTTGTTTAAAGCGACTGCTTCAGAAGGCGGGGTGATTGAGCCTGCGTCATTTACTCAGGCCTTTAAACAGCCGCTGAAGGTGCATGAATTTGAGACCACACATGCCGGTTTACTCGAAGGTGATGCTGTAGTCATGATAGCCGATCTAATAAAACAGAGTTTAAAGCGAAAGAATAAGAAAAATGAAGGAGTAACTGGATAATGTTAAAGACTAAACCACTACCCGAAGCACGAGATAGAGAAGTACTACTTGAAGTCGAGTTGTCAGGTATGAAATCACTCGATTGGGTGACACAGCATAAGGAGCAACTCAATGGCATGTTAGATGAGCACGGAATGCTGCTCATTCGAGGTTTAAACGTTGTGAGTAGTAAGCAGTTTGGGCAAGCGCTTAGCACGTTGTTTGGCTGTGAGTTAGCTTCGTACCAATACCGCTCGACGCCTAGGACCGAACTTAGAGGAAATGTTTACACTGCCACTGAGTATCACCATGACGAAGTGATACCGCAGCATAATGAATGTTCTTATGCGAATAAATGGCCTCAAAAATTAGGTTTTTTCTGTATGTTACCGGCAGGAAAAGGCGGAGCGACACCGTTGGCTGACAGTCGTGCGGTATATGAAAAATTACCAGCGGAGATCCGTGCCAAATTTGAATCTAAGCAAATCATGTATGTACGAAACTATAGCGACATTGATCTGCCTTGGACTGAAGTATTTCAAACCGACAGTAAAGAGGATGTTGAACGTTTTTGTCATGAAAACGGTTTTGAATTTGAATGGTTTGATAATGAGTTGCGGACCAAGCAGGTTAATCAAGCTGCAATTGAACACCCGCTACATGGCTTTAAAGTTTGGTTTAATCAAGCTCATTTATTCCACATTTCAAGCCTTGACCCTGAAACTAAACAGAGTTTTTTATCAATGTTTGGCACTGAAAGATTACCAAGAAATACCTACTTTGGAGATGGCAGTGACATTCCGGAAGCTGATTTGGCAAAAATCCGGGAAATTTATGAACAGGAAATGTTCCATTTCAATTGGCAAAAAGGCGATGTTTTACTGCTAGATAACTTACGTTTTACCCATGGCCGGCAACCTTTTGAAGGTGCCAGGAAAGTGCTTGTAGGCATGGCCTAACTTCAGGAGAGAGTAATGGTAGATACAATAATAGATGGTGCTGATATTAAGTCATTCGCGACGTTGATTGAGTCCAACTTAACGCCGTCCTCGGTCACTAACCCTACTTTTTTGTCCGGTATCGCAATAGCAGATCCCGTTTTATGGGCAAGTACAAATCGGGAAGCTATTTTAGATTTATTGCAACGCGATGCTGCACTGGTTTTTAGAGACTTCTCATTACCAACTCCTGAGCACTTTGAAGCATTTGCCGCAGCCATTTGTCCTGACCTTTACGGTAACTATGGCGATTTACCGAAAAAAGAGGTTGGTAAGAAAATATACAAGTCCACACCATACCCTAATAACATGAAAATACTTTTCCATAATGAAAGTTCCAATACTGGGGTTTGGCCAACAAAACAATTCTTTTTTTGTGAACAGCCAGCGGCTGTCGGAGGGGCAACGCCATTAGTGGATTGTCGTGCTGTATACAAGGCTTTACCGGAGCATATCAAGCAGGATTTTTCAGCAAAGGGATTGAAATATACGCGTAACTTCTCTGCTGGGTTCGATGTGTCTTGGCAGGACTATTTCAAAACAGACAGCCTTGATGAAGTCAAAACTATTTGTGAACGGCTAGGGTTAACATTTAGTCACGACGCAGACGATACGATAACTACAGAGTTCACAACGGCTGGCGTACTGGTCTTATCTCCAGAAGAAGTAAGCTTTTTCAACCAAGTGCAACTACATCACCCATTTTGTCTAGAACCTCAGGTGAGGGCCGTTTTGCTTGAGTTGTTGGGGCAAGATCGATTACCACGAAATGTTACATTTGCAGACGGGAGTGTTATTTCTGATGAAACAATGCAGCTGATTGCAGAGGCCTATGAATCCTGCGCTGTGCGGTTTACGTGGCAACAAGGAGATGTCGTAATGGTTGATAACCGCATTATTGCGCATGGTCGAGATGAATTCGACGGCAATAGAAAAGTTGTAGTGGCGATGGCAGATATGAAAAGTTGAACCATTTTGTATCATTTGTAAATTATTTATTTACTTGAAATTAATTAAATTAACATGTTAACCTGTTCGCAAAGTGTTCAGTTTTGGTCACTATTGACACATTTTTAATCATGATTGAACAGCTAAACGCTGAAAGTCAGGCGAGTGTTTTCTGCCCCTCCTTGCTTTCAAGCTATGTAGCCAAGTACTTGATGTAACGACTTCTCTTTACTGCAGTTCAAGTATTCCTAGCGAATTAATTACAAGTACTGTCTATAGGTAGGCAAGGAAAATGAAAGAATTGTATAGTCTTGAGGAGTACGACAAGCATTTATATGGTTATGTCGTTACTGAATTACTTGCTCTGTGTTTTAAATACAACATATTTGAACGGTTAGTTCAGGCACCAGGAACAAATATCGGCCAGCTAGCGCAAGAGCTGAACCTAGCACCTGAAGCTCTGCATCGAATGTTATTGACGCTTAATGCACTAGATATTCTCACGGAACGTGGTGATGGCTTCGCTGTTGAGGATTATTATCTTCCCTTCTTCGATAAAACCCACATACGTTATTTAGGAAACTTCACTCAATTTGTATGCGATCAAGGTCGCAAGTCCATATTTAAATTAGAAAACCTTTTGACTGGTGAGGAAAAACCTCGCTCGCCTTATGATGATATATACAGCCAAGACAAAAGCTATAGTTTTGCTGCTGCGATGTGGGAGCTGAGTCACTGCTCAGGCCAACCCTTAATCTCATTTTTACCTGACGCACTCGGAGATGTTGTTGACGTTGGTGGTGGTGCAGGTGCAGTAGCCAGTATGCTGATCGCTGCAAACAAGGCACAAAGCGTTACAGTATTTGACCTTCCTGAGGTTGCTTCTGAGTTTGATAGGTATTGTAATGATAATCCCCTTTTTCACCGCATTCGATTTAAAGCTGGCAGCTTTTTTGAAGACTCGATACCTAATGGCAATAACTATTTGCTGAGCAACGTTTTATCTAATTGGAATGAGAATTCATCAGTAGCCATCCTCACTAAAATTCACGCTCAGTTGGCCGCCGGAAATGGCGGTAAAGTATTCATTTTGGAAAGACTTTTTGATGTTGCTGGAAGTCGCTATTCAACTGCTGTAATGCACTTAAACATGATGCTCCATACCGAAGGCGCACATCGTAGCTTTGAGCAGTATAAATCTCTTTTACACCAGGCGGGTTTCTCTTGTGTAGAGCTGATAGAAACAGGGACTGACAGGCATATCGTAACCGGTAGTTTATAAAAAAATACAAAAGGAAATACCATGAATAATATTATCGACTTTCATATCCATGCGGGTGATTTCCCGCAACTGCGTGAAGACATCCAAGATTTAATACAAAAAATTCCGTTAGAAGATGGGGCTGATGTTAAGGAGCTATTTTCAAATGGTGAGGCAATGTCTGCCTACCTTCAAAACGCGGGTGTAAGCACAGGGATTATTCTGGCTGAATGTGGGCCGGGTACAAACTATTCTATTACCAGTGAAATGATCGCTAACCGTTGTAAAGATAACAATAGTTTAGTGCCTTTTGGTAGTGTTAATCCTAATTATCACAAGGATCCGATAGCTGAATTTCATAAAAGTATAGAGGCTGGAGTCAGAGGGTTTAAATTCTATCCTGCTGATCATGGTTTTGATGCATTAAGTAGTGACATGATGGAAATTTATAAACTCTGTGAACAGCATGGAGTGGTGATCATGTTTCATACCGGGTTTACGGCTCAAAAAGATACAGAACAAATGTACTGTAACCCCGCGGACTTTATTCCTATTTTTGAGGCATGTCCTGAGTTGGCAGTCGTATTGTGCCATGCAGGTAAGCCGCACTGGTACAAAGAATCTGTTGAAGTAATTACTAAGTACCCAAATGCATTTATTGATACTGCGTTAGTACCAATCGATGTGGTGACTGAGTTGGTTCGTAGTAACCCCAAAGTAGTAGACAAAGTTTTATTTGGCTCAGACTGGCCTGTATGTGGCAATTATGAGGCATTAGTTGAGCGCTATTTACACTCTGGATTGAGTGAAGTGCAACTGCAAAAAATAATGCGTACCAATGCATTAAGTCTGCTCACTCGTAGAGATTTTTAAGCATCACTGCTTGGACTCAACCGTCATCAAAAATTTGGAGTTTAACCGTGAATAGTACTGAACATAACACGCAACATATCGACCATATTATCATTGGGGCCGGACCTGCAGGGGTACAATTAGGATATTACTTTGAGCGTGACCAAAAAGACTACCTCATCTTGGAAGCCGGTGAGCAACCGGGGAATTTTTATAAAAAGTTTCCGAGGCATCGTAAGTTAATTTCAATAAATAAGCGATTTACTGGGAGCGACAATCCTGAATTCAATATGAGGCATGACTGGAATTCATTGTTGTCTGATGATTATTCTTTGTTATTTAAAGATTATGATAAGGAGTTTTTTCCTCAGGCAGACAGCTTAGTTACGTATATGCAAGATTATGTAAATCACTTTGACATTAAAGTGAGATGTAACACTCGAGTTGTTAATATAGATAAGGAAGGTGCACTATATAGGCTAACAGATCAAAATGGGAACGTTTTTCTTGCTAAGAAGTTAATCGTTGCAAGTGGCTTTTTGAAACCACATATCCCACAGATTAAAGGAATTGAGTTAGCTGAAAACTATACTGAGATGTCAATTGACACAAAGGATTATGAAAACCAAACAGTACTAGTGATTGGTAAAGGTAACTCAGCCTTTGAAACTGCCGATCACTTAGTTTCCTCAGCAGCCATCATCCACCTTTGTAGTCCTAATTCTGTAAATTTTGCATGGAAAACACACTACGTAGGTCATTTGAGAGCGGTGAATAACAACGTGCTTGATACCTATCAACTCAAATCGCAAAATGCAGTCTTGGACGCAGAGATCATGTCGATTGAATGCGTAAATCAACGCTTTAAAGTATTATTTAAATACAAGCATGCTGAAGGGGAGCTAGAAGAACTATGGTATGACAAAGTACTTTGTTGTACTGGGTTTGCTATTGATACTAGTTTGTTTAGTGAAGAGACGAAGCCAGAGCTCACAATCAAAGATAAGTATCCAAAATTAAATAACGATTTTGAATCGGTTAATCAAAAAAATATGTATTTTGCGGGTACTTTGACCCATTCGTTAGATTATAAAATGGCGACATCAGGATTTATTCACGGGTTTAGATATAATAGTCGAGCATTGAATACGATATTAAACAAAAAGCAGGGCGAGCATTACCCTGAAGTTACCTGTAACAACGAAGATGTTGCTCAACTCGTGCTTGATCAGGTTAATGAGTCCGGTGCTATGTGGCAGCAGCCTGGATTTATAGGTGATTATTTTTACCCAGATGGTGACAAAGTACATTATGGTTTTTCTTTACCCATAAATCATGTGCTTGAATCTTTAGCAAAAGAGAAAAGACAGTTTTTCACCGTAACACTAGAATATGGTATAGATGCGGACTTTGACCCGTTTACTGCCAACCGGATCCATAGAGAAAATGTCGCGGCTTCAGATCACAGCCAATTTCTTCATCCAATAATTAGAGAGTATCAAGGGACGGAGCTAGTTTCTGAACACCACGTTATTGAGGATCTATTGGCTATTTGGAAAGAAGATATTCACTTACACCCACTACAATCTTTTATCAATGAAGCAATTCGTTTAGTACAAAAAACTGAAGAGTTGGCCTAATCCCCTATGAAACAGCCCCAAAGCAAGTGTTTCGGGGCTGCTTTCTTTTTGAGTCCTGCAAAACAAATTTTCCCCATGCGTTGTATTCCATCACCTTTTAAGGTGTCGATTAAAATGTTGGCGCGAGCGCCAGTTGAGCTGTGCTGTTTAATACCAATTTGTCTTATTATTTGCTCAATTTGAAGAATCAAATCTGATGCTAACTGCGTTAAATATTTCTCATTTATTTGGAACTACTAAAGGGCAAGGTTATTGCCTTACTCATATGGACATAGGTAGCTTGTCGCTAGTAAGGAACGGGAGTTGAGCTCCTAACTTTACACAAATATTTCGCTATGTTGTTTAACCAAAAAAGGTAAGTGACGGTTTCAATAGCAAGGTTGGTGTACAATAAGCGTAAATAGCCTTTCTGCTAGAAAGGCATTAATTATCCGAAGTTCAGGTTAAATAGTACGCGATTCAGCAAACATTGATTGTTTATAAAGTCAAGATCAGCGAAAATAGCGGCCAACTACGATTAACATGACGGATTTGACAAGCGAAGGGCAAGAAAGAGCGTGCTTCCGAAAATATGTACAAATCCGTGTACAAACTAAAAGAATTTATACATGGCTACCCAAGATTTTCTTAATGAAATCAATAAGCGAAGGACCTTTGCAATTATCTCGCACCCGGATGCGGGTAAAACCACTATCACTGAAAAAGTACTCTTATTCGGGAAGGCGTTACAAAAAGCCGGTACGGTTAAAGGCCGTGGCTCAAATCAACACGCTAAATCAGACTGGATGGAAATGGAAAAAGAGCGTGGTATCTCGGTAACAACTTCCGTGATGCAGTTTCCATACAATGATGCTTTGGTGAACCTACTTGATACCCCAGGACACGAAGATTTCTCTGAAGATACTTATCGTACGTTAACCGCGGTTGACTCATGCTTGATGGTGATTGATGCAGCAAAAGGTGTAGAAGATCGTACTCGTAAACTAATGGAAGTAACACGATTACGTGACACGCCAATCGTTACCTTTATGAACAAATTGGACCGTGATATTCGTGACCCAATGGAGCTACTTGATGAAGTCGAAACCGAGCTCAACATCATGTGTGCACCGGTTACTTGGCCAATTGGCTGTGGTAAAGAATTTAAAGGCGTTTACCACATCCATCGTGACGAAACGATTTTGTACCAAACAGGCCAAGGTCACACGATTCAAGATAAACGCATTATCAAAGGACTAGATAACAGCGAGCTTGACGCCGCTGTGGGTGAAAGCTTAGCTGAGCAACTACGTGAAGAGCTTGAGTTGGTAATTGGAGCCTCACACGAGTTTGACCGTGAGTTGTTTTTAACTGGCGAATTAACTCCTGTGTTCTTTGGTACGGCACTTGGTAACTTTGGCGTTGACCATATGCTTGATGGATTAACTGAGTGGGCACCAAAACCACTACCACGCCAAACCGATGACCGTGAAGTAACAGCCGACGAAGAAAAGTTCTCTGGTTTCGTGTTTAAAATCCAAGCAAACATGGATCCAAAACACCGCGACCGTATTGCCTTTATGCGTATTGTTTCTGGCAAATATAGCCAGGGCATGAAGATGAACCATGTGCGTCTTGGTAAACAAGTCAGTATTGCAGATGCGGTAACCTTTATGGCCGGTGATCGTGAACGCGCTCAAGAAGCGTTTGCGGGTGATATTATCGGTCTACACAACCATGGTACGATCCAAATCGGTGATACCTTCACACAAGGTGAAACGCTTAAATTTAGCGGTATTCCAAACTTTGCGCCTGAGCTATTCCGTCGCATTCGTCTAAAAGATCCACTCAAGCAAAAGCAACTTTTAAAAGGTTTGGTACAACTTTCTGAAGAAGGTGCGGTACAGGTATTTAGGCCGCTTATCAACAACGACCTGATCGTAGGTGCGGTCGGTGTGCTGCAGTTTGATGTGGTTGTGGCGCGTTTAAAGTCTGAATACAACGTGGATGCGATTTACGAGAGTATAACGGTTCAGACCGCACGCTGGGTAAGCTGTGATGACGAGAAGAAAATGGCTGAATTCCGCCGTAAGTGTGAGCAAAACTTGGCACTAGATGGTGGTGATAACCTAACTTACATCGCACCAAGTCGCGTAAACCTGAATCTATCTATGGAACGTTACCCTGACGTGAAGTTCCATGAAACTCGTGAACACTAATCGCTGCGCATTAAAGGAAAACAGATGAACATCAAAAGTATTTTAATTGAAAAAGCCAATGCAGCGATGCAAGCGGCTGGTATCCCTGAAGGTACAAACCCAGCGGTAACACAAAGCACGCGTCCTCAGTTTGGTGATTACCAAATTAACGGTGCGATGGGGGCTGCCAAAGCACTAAAAACCAATCCAAGGGAGTTGGCGCAGAAGATCATCGACAACCTAGATGTTGCTGATCTTGCAGAAAAAACGGAAATCGCAGGCCCAGGTTTTATTAATATTCACCTCAAGCCTGAGTTTTTAGCCACAAGCCTAGAGGCGGCAAATACGGATGCCAAGCTAGGTGTTGCTGAACATGCTAAGCCTCACAAAGTCGTGGTAGATTTTTCTTCGCCAAACCTTGCTAAAGAGATGCACGTAGGTCACCTGCGCTCAACTATCATTGGTGATGCTGTTGTACGTGCCCTTGAGTTCCGTGGTGATACCGTTATTCGCCAAAACCACATGGGCGACTGGGGTACCCAGTTTGGTATGTTGATAGCACACCTTGAAGATTTGCTAAACCAAGGTGTTGACCTTGAAAATGTCGCACTTGCGGATCTTGAAAGCTTTTATCGTGATGCGAAAAAGCGCTTTGATGACGAAGCCGGTTTTGCCGATAAAGCCCGTGATTACGTAGTCAAACTTCAAAGTGGTGATGCGCATTGTAAGAAGCTATGGCAAATGTTTATCGACACCTCAGTTAAACATTCTGAAGAAGTATACGGCAAGTTAAATGTGACGCTTACGCGTGATAATATCATGGCAGAAAGTGCCTACAACGACCGTCTTGCCGGTGTAATTGAGCTATTAAAAGAGAAAGGCATTGCGGTTGAAGATCAGGGCGCTCAAGTAGTATTCCTTGACGAATTGGCAAATAAAGACGGTGAACCTTCCGTATTTATCGTGCAAAAATCAGGTGGTGGTTTCTTATATTCAACGACGGATTTAGCCGCCTGTGATTACCGCTCAAATGAGCTAGATGTTGATCGTATTCTAATTTTTGTTGATGCGCGTCAGGGCTTACACTTCAACCAAGTTGAGATCACAGCACGTAAAGCGGGTCTTTTAAAAGACAAAACCAGCTACGAGCCGAGCCTGTTCGGTACAATGATGGGTAACGACGGCAAACCGTTTAAAACTCGTACTGGCGGTACGGTGAAGCTATCAGACTTACTTGACGAAGCGGTGAGCCGTGCGACAGAAAAACTTGCTGACAGAGCTTCTGACTTATCTGATGAAGCACGCCAAGAAATCGCGCGTAAAGTGGGTATTGGTGCAGTGAAGTACGCCGATCTGTCAAAGCACAGAACCAGCGATTATATCTTTAACTGGGATACGATGCTGAGCTTTGAAGGGGCGACAGCGCCATATTTGCAGTACGCCTATACCCGTGTGCGTAGTATTTTCCGCAAAGCAAACATGGATAGCGCTAGCCTAACTGGTCGCATTCAAATTCAAGCACCACAGGAAAAGGCACTTGCGCTCAAACTGCTGCAATTGGAAGAAGTACTTGATCTGATGATCAGCGAAGCAACGCCACACGTATTATGTAGTTATTTATATGAGCTCGCGAGCTTGTATATGACATTCTATGAAGCGTGCCCAATTTTGAAAGATGATGTAGCTGCAGACGTCCGTGAAAGTCGTCTCTTGTTATGTAATCTGGTTGCTAACTCACTGAAAACCGGTCTAGATTTGCTTGGTATCGAAGTGATGGAGCAAATGTAAGTTAGTTTTAACTTGCATTAAGGTATACTAGAAGCCGCTTTATAGCGGCTTTTTTGTAAAGGAAATAGTGATGAAACTTGAAGACATTCGCAGAGAATATACCAAAGACGGTTTACGTCGTGAGATGCTAAAAGACACACCCGTTGAGCAGTTTGAAACCTGGCTACAGCAGGCGATTGATGCCAAGTTTACCGACCCAACAGCGATGGTCGTCGCTACGGTTGACGAGCACGGCCAGCCGTCTCAACGCATTGTTTTACTTAAGCATGTAGACCAGCACGGTTTTGTCTTCTTTACCAATACCGGTTCACGCAAAGCGCAAGAACTAAAGCAAAACAACAAGATATGCTTGCACTTCCCGTGGCATGAAATTGAGCGTCAGGTTATCGTGTATGGTGAAGCAGTCCCGTTACCAACCAGTCGCGTTGCCAAGTATTTCTTATCACGACCAAAAGAAAGTCAGCTTGCAGCGTGGGCGTCTCAGCAATCGCGCCCCGTGTCATCTCGCCAAGCCTTGATGCAAACCTTTAGTAGCATGAAAGACAAGTTCGCTAAAGGCGAAATTCCACTACCTGATTTTTGGGGCGGTTATTGCGTGGAGCCCACTAAAGTTGAGTTTTGGCAAGGTGGAGAGCACCGTCTTCATGACCGCTTTATGTATGTGAAGCAAGCCGATGGCAGTTGGGAAATTGAGCGGCTCAACCCATAAATTCGCCTTTATAGATAGTCACTGTCACCTCGATTTCAGCGAGTTGGCAGATGACCTAGCTACGCATATCAAAGCTGCCTGCAGCAATGGTGTTGAACGCTTTGTGGTGCCTGGCGTTACGCTCAAGCAGTCTCTAAAGCTTGTTGATTTTCAAGCACATCATCCACAATGTGAAATCGCCGCGGGGTTACACCCTTATTTTATTGGCGAACATTGCGACGACGATATGACCGCGTTGGTAGAGTATGTAATACACAATCGTACCCAACTGTGTGCGATAGGAGAGTGCGGTATTGATACAACCTGCGACGCGCTTGAGCGCCAAATTGCACTGTTTGAAGCGCATATCGCACTGAGTAATCAGGTAAAGCTTCCGCTAATCGTCCATCACCGTAAAAGTCATCACCTAATTGCTGCCGCGTTTAAACGTGTTAAGCCACAGTATGGCGGGGTGATCCACGCCTTTTCAGGTTCAAAACAGCAGGCTGAATATTATATCGCTCAGGGTTTTAAGCTAGGAGTAGGTGGCACAATCACCTATCCAAGAGGCGAAAAAACAGCGCAGGTAATATCACAGCTGCCGCTTGAAAGCCTAGTATTGGAAACCGATTCGCCGTCGATGCCGTTACATGGTTATCAGGGGAAGCCGAACTCTCCTAAGCGAGTCGTCCAAGTATTTGACAGGCTTTGTGAATATCGAAGCGAAACACCAAGCGAGCTTGCCTCAGCCCTCTATCGAAATACCACACAGTTGTTCGGCTTGGGCTAAATTGATGATGTCGAGATAAATCTCGACCTACGAGTCAATATCACAAATGGGATATAAAACCATACCTACCAGCAATAGAAAAGCAGGTGTAGGAGCCGGTTCACCCGGCGATCTTGATGCTTCTACTGCGATATAAAACCATACCTTCCAGCAATAGAAAAGCAGGTGTAGGAGCCAGTTCACCCGGCGATCTTTTGGTTTTTACCGCGATAAAAAACCATACTTACCAACAATAGAAAAGCAGGTGTAGGAGCCGGTTCACCCGGCGATCTTTTGGTTTTTACTGCGATATAAAACCATACCTACCAACAATGGAAAAATAGGGTAGGAGCCGGTTCACCCGGCGATCTTGATGCTTTTACCGCGATATAAAACCATACTTACCAGCAATAGAAAAGCAGGTGTAGGAGCCGGTTCACCCGGCGATCTTTAAGCTCTCCCGGCATAACACCAACAATACTCAAGCCAATTGCTGATTAATAATTGAGATCATCTCATCAGCGTATTGGTGAATAAAAAAGTGCCCACCAGAAAACTCAGTAAGCTGATATGGTTGTGCTGTTAGCTCTTGCCATGCGGAGACATGTTCATTCAAGATCTCATCATCAACACCATGAAAAACATGGATAGGGATGGGTAAAGCTCGCTGCTCTGCGACATAGGTGTCTGCTATTTTGAAGTCGGCCCTCAGCAATGGTACCAGTAACTCCATTAGTTCTTTATTTTCAAGAATCTCTTTTGGCGTGCCATTTAAGTCACGTAGCTCGGCAATAAATTCATCATGTGGCAGACCGTGTAAATGGCGTTTAGTTGAGGTGCAATGCGGTGCACGACTCGCAGAAGCAAATATTTTACGTGGAGTAGGTAAGCCAGCGTCTAATAATTGAAAAGCAAGCTCATATGAAATGCGACTACCAAGACTATGTCCAAAAAACGCGAAAGGCTTACTGGTCATATAGTCTTGGTGTACCATGAGTTCAGAGATAATATCCGGCATGTTGTCTATTGCTGGCTCTACCAGTCGAGCCCCTCTCCCCGGAAGCTGCACAAAAACGAGCTCAACACATTCACTTGCCTTTTCGATCCATGGCGTAAATATTGCTGGGGAGCCACCCGCGTAGGGAAAGCAAAATAGTCGCAACTCAGCGTTTGGATTGGGTTTTGGGGTAATAAAAAGTTTACTATTCATATCCTTTGTTGTTCGATTTTATTTTAGGTTAACTATTATGTTATCAACTTTATTACAATGCTAACAGCTTTACCCCTGCTCTAATTCTTCTGCCCGTTTTTCAGGCGCAGGAAGCATCTTTACTTTCTTGCGAATTTTGCGTTTTACTTCCCAGCGTTTTAATGCTCGACCTATTTGCCATGTGAATACCATCGTAATCACCAGCATCAGTAAAACGACTCGTCCAAGTTCGTGGAAATGAGAGTGGCTTTGTGACATAGCAGCTTCTGTCAAATAGACCATATTGACGAACCCAAGAGGCTGTCCGGTTGGCGTATATACTGGTTCAGAAATAATGCTTTTGGTTTTACTCAGTCCCGGTAAGGTTTGAGGTAGCTGCTGATAATCTGTGGGTGAGGAATTACCGTCGTTGCCAACAACAAAGCGTCCTTGATAATCATAAATTGCGACTTGAAGCACAAAGTCATCGCTAGCGAGGTGATTTGCCAGTGCGCTGAGCCTTGGCGTATCACTGCGAGAGAGGGGCAATGCCACATTTTTTGCGAGCTGCTTGGTGAGACTTCTTGCGGTAAGGTCTGCGCCATTATGGAGCAAGCGATGAGATTCAAAACTGGTATTAAACGCAAGCCAAGTCACCATAATTAAACACGTCGCGGCGATGCACAGGCGAAATAATCTACGCCCTCTGGTCGAGTTTAACACTTCTAATACATGTAAATTTTTCATATTTATCGCATATTGCCCGCTTTTGCTAAGGTCCAGTGCTGACAGCTTAGCGCAATCATGTTAAAAATCGGCTTAACGCTATCAAGGAGCAACTTATGTCGTCAATCATTCAATTCGCTAATCGTGAACTAAACACACCAATTCAGGAACATATGGCGCTGGATCATTGGTATAGTTGCCAAGGTAACACAAGCCTCACACAAGTAAATCAATTACCTGAGACGACAACTCAATCAATATGCTTTTTTGGCCCAAATATACAATTGCAACACCTTCTGGAAGTTGAGAAATTTCTTCGAACATTTGCTATCGAGCAAACTTATTTTACGGCATATCAACCTCATGAACAGCTCCCAGTTGCATTGGGTATGCGTTTTAACGCATCGCAACTGCCGAGCAAGGCTGAAGTAAGAGATTTTGCAAAAAGCATTAATGCGCAAGGTGCGATTATAACGCAAGCACCTACTTTAGAAGAACCGGGGCTACTTGTGATGGATATGGACTCCACCGCAATTCAAATTGAATGTATTGACGAAATTGCTCGATTGGCCGACCGATATGATGAAGTGGCTTCTGTCACCGCACAGGCGATGGCGGGGGCACTCTCTTTTTCTGAAAGTCTACACCGCCGCGTTGCGTCACTCTCTGGCGTACCGTTATCACAAATTCAATCATTAAAAGAAAACTTACCGCTAATGCCCGGTATAGAGCTGTTGTGTCAGGCGCTCAAGCAGCATCACTGGCACCTTGCCATCGCCTCGGGTGGCTTTACATGGTTTGCAGAATCATTGATAGAGCCACTCCAGCTAGACGCTGTATTTGCCAATACCCTAGAGGTGGAAAACGCGCACCTCACCGGCAAAGTGCTAGGCGATATCGTAGATGCCGACAAAAAGGCGGAAGTGCTAGGTCAACTTGCAACCCAGTATGCGATCCCAATGACTCAAACCGTTGCCATTGGTGATGGCGCAAATGACTTAGTGATGATGGCAAACGCCCAGCTAGGTGTGGCAATCCATGGTAAGCCAAAAGTGGTAGAAAGTGCCGACGCGGCTATTTGTGAAGGATCTTTGTTACAACTGTTATATTTGCTAGGTGTGCCGAAATAATATACGCTTTGTTACTTAACGAAAAACATAGCTCAAAAATGTTGCGCTTTTGTTTCTTTTTGTTACTATTTCCCGTTAATGGGTTCGGAGTTGGCGGAGAAGCAAAGCGTGTAAAGTAAGACTCGTTTACTGCTTCTTTAACATTCGTATAGTAACGATATTATGTTAAGGATATAACTGCGTTGTTTTTCTTTAAAAATAGCATTTCAGGGGATGACCTTCGCGCACTTAGAAAACGAAAGGGAGTCACCATGCAACAAATGGCAGATAAAATTGGTGTGTCTCTCAGGACGATAGAAAATTGGGAAACCGGTGTCGGACAACCAAGAATTAACCAATTTTTAGAAATATGTATTTATTGTTCGGTTGATATCAAAGGGCTTATCACTCAAATTAAACAGAGTGAGAAAGAGCAAGAAGATATAAAAAAATAGAGATTAATGATGAAGAATTTGATGTCGGAATTTATCGCTCGTTTTTTGGGTCGCCATACATTGCAAAAAAACAACTTTCATCAACTCTGGCTGACTGAGACGAATGCAAAACTTGTTTGTGGAGGAAGTGGTACAGAAAATGGTGATCGACCAAAACAAGTCGAAGCAGATTCAACTAATGGGTAATGGAATTGAGTTTTTACAGGTAAAGTATGAAATATTTATTAGCACTTCTTTTTATTCCTTTTAGTATATTTTATTTCAACTCCGAGCTTGACCAAGTAGTTATGTTGACAGCCATAGCAATAATGGGACTTGTCTACTTCGCAGATACCAATATTCGTCATATCTGTTTTTTACTCTTTGTCGCTCACTTATTAGGATTTTCTTTTTTCCATTTTGAACTCTTTGCTCTTAGCGATGAGTCTGTTCAAGTTTGGAAAAATACTCGTATATATCTAATTCATTTTCTAACCGACGTAGTCTTGTTTTTATTAATAGCCACTAGACCTATTTTGTCTCGAAATTGGTTGATGAGAAAAGGGCAGAGTGTAAAAAGCATTGTTATGACCAATGCAGATATGGCATTGATGACAGTGTTCCTTCTATTTATATGTATAGATTTGTTAGCTATGGCAGAGAATTTGATTCGTAATTTGGAGTATCTAGGAGTAAATGAAGAGTTTGCCAAGCAGTTTTGGGGTTGGGATTGGGTGTTTTATAATTACCCTTCAATGAAGAGTATTCTGTTAGGTCTTGAACTGTTGGCTGTCTTATCAATTACAACTAAAGTGGCGAGACAAAACTTTTCTCGAAAAAAAGCTGCTGCTTAGTGGCGTATGCTTAAAATAGTCAGGCTTTAAAACTTCAAATTGAAGCCTGACTTACTTCTTTTTACTACTAGTTCAAGTCGTTATCTACGCGACAATTCTTAAGTCGATACGAGCCAAGGAGGGATGCTTGATATGTCCTCCTGACGGATTTCGACGCCCATCCATGGGCTACGACATACTTTTCTTTGATGCCCAAAGAATCGTTGCGCAAAAGAAAGGGCACTCCCAACATCACACTGACTCCTCAAGTAAATCGCCAATATGAACGTCACCGCGGTGTAAGGGCCATCCTTGGCCCTGTCACCGCTTTTCACGCATCCATGCGTTGAAATGACTCATTGGCAATTTACTTTCGGGTGTGATGAGGGAGGCACAAGGCGCTGATAAATTATTGTGGTGCTTGCAAGCAACTATGTTTCTGATGGCTTTGTGGACAGCTAACAGACAACTTATTTCCCCCTCCATCACAC
>NZ_JAKRFW010000055.1:0-30081 GCF_022347905.1 Pseudoalteromonas sp. Of11M-6
ACACATGAGAGCCTTGGTAACTTGCCTCCGGCGATTTACCGCACTAAGTTGGAAAACTCCAGTTTAGAGGTGTGCCATTAAAGGGGAAGTGGACATTATTTCTTAATACAAGGCAAATTTGTGCGCCAATAGCTGGTCTATTGCAAGCAAATTAATCAGTCCGCTCTTTTCTTTACTGTAAAATACGCTTTTAACGCGCACTCTAACATTTGAGAGATCCTCAACTAAGTTACTCCTAGTGGGTGAGTAATACTCCATATAGGAAGTAAGGTTGAAATTTTGTTCTTATTATTAACAACTATGCAACTGTAAGTGTGCTAGGTCTTTATCGTTTTGAGCCACTGGCTTCCAACAGTATTTTTGAAAAGCCATATCTGAAATAACAGTTTTTGGGCGAAGAGAACGAGTAGAAAGTGTTATCTATCTTTATTAGAACATAAGAGATCATGAGGTTCTACCTCACTTTAGTTTGTAGGGAGTATTCATTTATGTGCTTAAAATTAATGTTGTGTAATCGCACTTAACTAAATAGCTTGGCGTTACAAAGCGTTGCTAAAAAAGCTGCTGTTTGCGTTTTATTGGCACTGTTTTAGGGTGGACGCAATTGAGAATATACGTATAATAGTGAGCCTAAACCGTCAGGCTTATTTATAGGAACGCAACGCATGGAATGCTGGTATTTGCTCTACTGTAAACCAAAACAGGAATTCAGAGCACAGTCAAATCTTCAAAGTCAAGGGATCGTATCTTGCTTCCCGACTTTCATAAAACAAAAAAACTCAAGTGCGAAAGCGGTAACACAACCTCTTTTTCCACGGTATTTATTTGTTCGTCTTGATCCACATTCTTCACACTTTTCTGCGGTAAAAAACACTCGAGGTGTTGCTAATTTCATTCGATATGGAATGGATCTGCAAATAGTACCGGATGAACTAGTTAATGAGCTCATGCAATCTTGCAATGTTGAGGTGCAATGTGACTTGAAAGAGGGCGATCTGGTTCAGTTGACAGACGGTTGCTATAAGGATATTCACGCAATATTTCAACAACCTGACGGAGAAGTTCGAAGCATTTTATTAATTAAATTGCTTAATCAGTATACGAGAATAGTTGTTGATAACAGTACAATCAAAAAGGTACAATGAAAAATCAATCCTTTATTCTTATTTATTTGTAATATTAAAGGTGTACTGTGTTGTCGGTTAAGTTATCTGAAGTTGAAATTTAAACCTTCTCTACTCAAAAGAGCAAAAACAGAACGGTGTGAGTGGATTTGGCCCCTGTAGGCTGGATTTACTCTGCAACTTTGATTCTACTAAGAATAGTAAATTAGCTGGATAACACAGCAGCAAGCTACTGTAAAAGCACAAAGCTATGGCTGTTAGCTGAGCGGCACTTTATTTGGGTGCGTTAAGTTAAGTGTAGATACATCACCTTGAGATATATTTGCGGCCGAAGCACAACAAATAAAAACTAGAACAGCATTTAGGAGCTGCAACCTAAGGGCGGAAGCGTGCCTAAATATATTGAGAAGGGTTGAGTCAGGCAGTTGTGTCCCTAGATGGTAGATGAATAGACGTTCTATCTTAGTGAGACTGTATTAATTAGCTCTTCGTTCTATATTTAGTGTGTTAGTTGCGAAATGGTGAATAAAACGGGTTGTGCTAAATAAAGGGCTCAGGTGAAAATTTGCGGGATTAAGACACAAATTCTTATCACATAGCAGATAAAACACGGAACTAAGAGTGAGAACAGCTGCAAAACCTAGTACTCACTTGCGATTAACAATCGTGCATGCTTTAATTAGCCCACGAAATTTCTGTTGTCTTTACGTTATTAAGTAAAAGGCAATAAAAGTAATTAAAAGAAAAGACTATAAACACTTTTGGGAAGATACAATGGCGCTACGCTGTAAAACTATCATTGCTTCAACTGTATTACTTGCAATGAGTGGCTGTACACTCGTTCCAGGTGGCCATTTCGAAGGAATAGGTTCTGGTGAACAAACTGCAAACCTTGAGCGAGATCTTGAAAAAGTAAATATTCATATTATCGACTCGCAATTGGTGCAAGAACATAAAATCAAACGAGCGAAACAAATTGATCACTCGTCGCTCGCGGGTATTGATGTTTCAAATTATGAATATCGTCTTGGTGTAGGTGATGTAATCACCATTGGTGTATGGGATCATCCTGAACTCACCATTCCAGCAGCTGTACAACGAACAGCAGAGTTTGACGGTTTCCGTGTTCAAGCCGATGGTACAATCAACTTTGCTTATGCGCCAAAGGTTCCTGCTGCTGGTCGCACAGTAACCGAGCTTAGAACTGACCTCGCAAAAAGGCTAAGTCGTGTTATTGAAGAGCCGCAAATCGACGTAAAAGTGGTTGGTTTTAAAAGCCAAAAAGCGTATGTAACCGGTGAAGTTACAAAACCTGGTGTGTATCCAATCACAGAAACTCCAGTGACACTCATTGATGCGATAAACCAAGCCGGCGGTTTAACAGAAAGCGCCGATTGGGAAACGGTAACCTTTACACGTGGTGACAAAACTGAAGTTATTCAACTCGATGATTTTTATGCCGAAGGTGATATTTCACAAAACCGCTTACTTAGACACGGTGATATTGTACACGTAAGTCGTAATGATAAACGCAACGTGTATGTGTTGGGTGATGTGATTAAAGCGGGCAAAGTAGACGTAAACCGCTATGGTTTAAGCCTAGCTGAAGCACTAACGGATGTTGGTGGCTTTAACGAGCGTACAGCAGACGCAAACGGTGTTTTTGTCTTGCGTAAGCGCGACCTGCAAAAAGATGGTGTGCTTGCAGATGTATATCAGCTACATGCTAAAAACGTAGCCTCTCTAGTACTTGCTGAACAGTTTGAACTCGAGCCGCAAGATATTGTGTATGTGACTAGCGCGCCACTTGCTCGTTGGAACAAAGTTATCAGTTTATTATTGCCTTCACTGTCTACAGTGGATGCGATTCAAGATATAGAAAATCAGTAATTGTGAGTACTCATGTTTGATAGTGTTTTAATGGTTTGTGCAGGTAACATTTGCCGCAGTCCTACGGCAGAGTATCTGCTAAAAAACAAACTAAGTGGCAAAAATGTAGCTGTTTCGTCAGCTGGATTAACCGCCCTAGAAGGAAAAGCCGCTGATGCATTAGCGCAGGAGTTGGCGAAAGAACAAGGAATCGACATGAGTGAGCACCAAGGCCGCCAGTTAACTGGTACCTTGGTCGCACAAAATAGTCTCATCCTCGTAATGGAGCAAAGGCATTTAACTGACCTTTGCAGCCGTTACCCTCAAGCTCGTGGCAAAACCTTTTTACTTGGTAAATGGATTGGCGATAAAGAAATTCCAGATCCGTATCGCCAATCACGTGAAGCGTTTGAGCATGTTTATGAGCTTATCGATAGCGCCTGTGGCGCTTGGCAACAGTATTTATAAGGATCCGTGAGTATATGAATGCTCAGCCAAATCTTATCTCTAATCAAAAGTCATCAAAAGAAGAGACGCAAGAAATCGATTTAATGGCGCTAGTTGGCGCATTATTAGATGCTAAATTTTTTATCGCAGGTATTACTGCACTATTTATGCTGTTAGGTATAGCCTACGCAATATTTAGCACACCAATCTACCAAGCAACTGCAATGGTACAGGTAGAGGAAAAGGGCGGTTCTGTTCCCGGTTTTGATGATATGTCTGGTATGTTTGAAAGTACCTCTGCCGCAGTAACCGAAATTGAGCTACTAAAATCTAGAAGCGTCATTGGTGAAGCGGTCGACACATTAAATTTAGATACCGTTGTTGAGCCAAAACTATTTCCACTATTTGGTGGCCGCAGCTTCCGTAAATTTGTTGCACAAAGTGAAGGCGAAGTAGCAGAGTCAAGCCTTGGCGCAAGCTCTTATGCGTGGGGTGGTGAGCAAGTTGAAATACACCGATTTAAAGTGCCAAGTAGTGCAATCGGTGAAGAATTCGTTTTACAAACAAGAGCGGAAGAGTCATTTGCATTATTAACAAGTGATGGTGACGAAGTACTTGCAGGTAAAGTGGGCGAAGAAGTAAAGCAAGGTCAATTTGAGCTGACCATTAAGACTTTGATAGCACGTCCAGAGACCGAGTTTTCAATCGTTAAACGTAACCGTCTTCAGACTATTTTAGATCTGCAAAGTGCAATATCAGCGTCTGAGAAGGGGAAAGACTCAGGTATTATTAACCTTGCGCTGCAAGATGAAAGCCCTGAATATGCCGAGAAAGTGCTAGACAAAGTGGCTGGTATTTATGTGCGTCGCAACGTGGAGCGTAATAGCGCGGAGGCGCAGCAGTCTCTTGAGTTTTTAGAGGTGCAGCTTCCAGAAGTTAAACGTAACCTAGAACGCGCGGAAAAAGCCTTTAATGACTACCAGATTCGCCAAGAGTCCATTGATATTAGCCTAGAAACACAAGGCGTTTTAGAACAAATTGTAAAATTAGAAACTAAACTACAAGAGTTAGAGCTAAAGCGTTTAGAACTTGGTCGTAAATTTAAACGTGAGCACCCTTCTTACCGCGGTGTGGTAGAGCAAATTGATACCGTAAAGCGCCAACGCAACGAATTAGCTGGTGAAGTACAAGGCTTACCAGAGACTCAGCGCGAGCTGCTACGCTTAAAGCGTGATGTAGAGGTAAATAATGAAATCTACACGCTGCTTTTGGGTAAAACGCAAGAGCTAGATATTGTGCGTGCGGGTACGGTAGGCAACGTTCGCATAGTGGATTACGCAGAGGTAAATACTACTCAGCCAGTCAAACCTCAAAAAGCACTAATCGTTGTGATGGCAACCATGTTGGGTGGAATGTTAGCCGTTGCGATTGTACTAGTGCAAAAAGCGCTGCATAAAGGTATTGAAGACCCTGCGGAAATAGAAGCGTTAGGTTTGCCAGTATATGCCAGCGTGCCATTTTCAGAGTACCAAGTAAAACTCACAGGTTTTGCAAAGGCACGCAAGGGCAAAGTGGCAAAGGCAAAATCGATACTCGCCATGGATAACCCTGCAGACCTTTCCGTTGAGGCGCTACGTAGCCTCCGTACTAGTTTGCACTTTGCTATGCTAGAAGCAAAAAACAATGTTATCGCTATCTCAGGCCCAAGTCCTGGCGTGGGTAAATCCTTTATTACCGTAAACCTTGCCACTGTGCTGGCACAAAGTGGCAAACGCATTCTTGTTATTGACGCTGATATGCGTAAAGGCTACCTGCAAACTCAGTTTGGCATGAAATGGGATGACGGTTTAAGTGATTACCTCTCTGGCCGATTGAATTTAGCGCAGGTGATTAAGCCAAGCCAAGTTGAAGGTTTGCAAGTAATGACCCGAGGCCAAATACCGCCGAACCCTTCAGAGCTACTAATGCATGAAAACTTTAGCAAGTTGATTGGTGAAGTGAGCAAAATGTACGACTTAGTTATTGTTGATACTCCTCCAATCTTAGCGGTGACAGACCCTGCTATTGTGAGTGCGCATGCAGGCACAACATTACTAGTAACCCGTTTTGGTCAAAACCATGCAAAAGAGCTAGAAATTACACGAAATCGTTTTGAGCAAAATGGTATTGATGTAAAAGGGGTGGTATTCAACGGTGTTGTTCGTAAATCAACTAATGCCTATGGTTACTATGGCTACTACAACTACGAGTACAAATCAGATAAAGCATAGCAGGTTATGTCGCTGCAACCCGTAGCAGCGACTTTACGTCGCGACTCGTAGAACGGCTTTACGTTACGACCGTAGCAGCGACTTTATGTCGCGACTCGTAGCAGCGACTTTACGTTACGACTCGTAGCAGCGACTTTACGTTACGACTCGTAGCAGCGGCTTTATGCTGCGACCCGTAGAACGACTTTACGTTACGACCCGTAGCAGCGACTTTACGTTACGACCCGTAGCAGCGACTTTACGTTACGACTTGTAGCAGCGACTTTACGTCGCGACTCGTAGCAGCGACTTTACGTCGCGACTCGTAGCAACGACCTTATGTTATGACCAATAAGATGAGTTGTTATTGTGAGACATAGGGCAAGCCGAAGTTGGTGCAACATAACAACTCAATGTGTATAAAGTGGTATTATGTTGAGATTGAAAAATAACCAATCAAGGTTACTCAACTGCGAATTTAATTCGAAGAATAATAGCTCTGCATGAAGATATAGGGCGTTATGAATAGGGAGGCTGAATAAGACAAGTAAAGCCTCCTAAAATCCAATCGGCATTTCTAAATAAACCAGCAGAAAAAATAAAGGGACACTCTGTGAAAGTACTTATAGTATTCGGAACAAGACCAGAAGCAATTAAAATGGCACCTTTAGTACACGCTCTAAAGCAAGATGTACGCTTCGATGCCAAAGTATGTGTTACAGCACAGCACAGAGAGATGTTAGATCAGGTTTTAGAGTTATTCAAAATTACACCTGACTATGATTTAAACCTAATGAAAGCCGGGCAGACGCTACCAGAAGTGACAAGCCGAATTTTATTAGAGCTTACCCCAGTACTTAAAGAGTTTAAGCCAGATGTGGTCTTAGTACATGGCGATACTGCAACCACATTTGCAGCAAGCTTAGCTGCTTATTATGAACAAATTTCAGTTGGTCATGTCGAGGCAGGGTTGCGTACAGGCAATATATACTCTCCATGGCCAGAAGAAGCAAACCGCAAGCTTACAGGGGCGCTTACCAGATACCACTTTGCTCCCACTGAGACCTCTAAACAAAACTTGCTAGTTGAAAATTACCATGATGAAAATATATTTGTTACGGGTAACACAGTGATCGATGCTTTGCTAATGGTTAAGCATCAAATAGAAACAGACTCCGATCTAAGCAATACTCTAGCTGCACAATTCCCCATGTTGGATGAGAGCAAAAAGCTTATCTTAGTTACAGGTCACCGAAGAGAAAGCTTTGGTGGTGGATTTGAGCGTATTTGTGAAGCTCTGGCTAAGACTGCAAAAGCGCATCCAAACTGCCAAATCCTATATCCAGTGCATTTAAATCCAAATGTGCAAGAGCCAGTTAATCGCATTTTAAGCGATATTGACAATGTTCACTTAATAGAACCTCAGCAATATTTGCCTTTTGTTTATTTAATGAATAGAGCACATGTTATTTTAACAGATTCTGGTGGTATCCAAGAAGAGGCGCCCAGCCTCGGCAAGCCAGTTCTAGTTATGCGCGATACCACTGAGCGTCCGGAAGCAGTAGAAGCTGGGACAGTAAAGTTAGTCGGGACTGATGTAGCAGCAATCACCACTTCTTTAGAACAACTGCTAATTAATGAGAAAAGCTACGAGCAAATGAGCAGAGCCCATAACCCTTATGGTGATGGAAATGCATGCAAAAGAATCTGCGATATTTTAGCTAAATAAACACCAGTAAGCAGTTTTAAACTTCAAGATTTTCAAAGGGAAAGTATGTCATTTAATACAATTTCGGTCGTTGGCTTGGGTTACATTGGATTGCCAACAGCAGCGATGTTTGCCTCTCGCAAAAAGAAAGTAATTGGTGTGGATGTTAATCAGCATGCCGTAGACACAATCAATCGAGGTGAAATCCATATCGTTGAACCTGAGCTAGATATGATTGTTCATGCAGCCGTAAAAGAAGGTTATCTCAACGCAACGCTTTCACCAGAGCAAGCTGATGCTTTTTTAATTGCGGTGCCAACTCCTTTTAAAAATAACGACTCACAAATTCCAGAACCCGATTTAACCTATATTCATAAAGCCAGTGAAGCAATTGCACCAGTACTAAAGAAAGGAGATTTAGTTATTCTTGAATCTACCTCGCCAGTTGGAGCTACTGAGCAAATGGCAGGTTGGCTAGCTGCGGCTCGCCCTGATTTAAGTTTCCCGCAGCAAGCGGGAGAAAATGCTGATGTAAATATTGCTCACTGCCCAGAGCGTGTATTGCCTGGACATGTAGTTCGTGAGTTGGTAGAAAATGACCGCGTAATTGGAGGCATGACAGCAAATTGTTCTGCTCGAGCTGTAGAGTTATATAAAACCTTTGTACAAGGCGAGTGCGTAATTACTAATGCTCGTACTGCTGAAATGGCAAAACTAACTGAGAACTCGTGTCGAGATGTGCAAATCGCTTTTGCTAACGAGTTATCGATTATCTGCGATAAACTAGATATAAATGTATGGGAGCTTATATCGTTAGCTAATCGCCACCCACGTATTAATATTTTACAGCCAGGCCCCGGTGTTGGAGGCCACTGTATTGCAGTAGATCCTTGGTTTATAGTTAGCAAAACTCCTGAACTCTCAAAACTTATACATACAGCTAGAAAGGTAAATGATGGCAAACCATATTGGGTTATAGAAAAGGTTAAGCTTTCCATTGAGCGTTTCATGCAATTACATCCAGAAAGAGCAGTTAAGGATGTAACAATCGCTTGCTATGGGTTGGCATTTAAGCCTGATATTGATGATTTACGAGAAAGCCCAGCATTGAATATTACAAGAGAATTAAAAGCTTACCATGCAGGTCGGTTACTTGCAGTGGAGCCAAATGTTACTCAACTACCAAAATCAATTTCAGAGATTGAATTAGTTGATTTAGAGGTAGCACATCAATCAGCAGATATACATGTACTTTTGGTAGACCATAAAGAGTTTAAACTAAATAAAGTAGTAAGTGATTACATCGTGGATACAAAGGGGATTTGGTAAATGCGAGTTTTAGTTACAGGAGGTGCAGGATTCATCGGTTCAGCTGTGATACGCCACATTATCAATAATACTGGGGATAGTGTGCTAAATGTTGATAAACTAACATATGCGGGTAACTTAGAGTCGTTGAACTCAGTTTCAAGTAGCGAGAGATATGAGTTTGAGCAAATAGATATCTGTGATCAAAAGAAGCTTAAATCTGTAATCACTCGCTTCAAACCTGATTTTGTTATGCACCTAGCTGCTGAAAGTCATGTGGATCGCTCAATTTCAGGACCTGCTGAATTTATTCAAACAAATATTGTCGGAACCTATACTTTATTAGAGGTGGTTCGCGAATATTGGGCCGATTTAAGCGGTGATAAAAAAGACATTTTCAGGTTTCACCATATATCGACTGATGAGGTATATGGCGATTTACCACACCCTTGCGATATTCATGAATCAGACATGCCACTTCCGTTATTCAAAGAATCAACACCATATTCACCAAGTAGCCCGTATTCAGCAAGTAAAGCCTCAAGCGATCACCTAGTAAGGGCTTGGGCTAGAACATATGGTTTGCCAGTAGTTGTTACCAATTGTTCAAACAATTATGGCCCGTTCCATTTTCCAGAAAAACTAATCCCACTTGTAATTTTAAATGCGTTGGATGGAAAGGAACTGCCAATATATGGAAAAGGTGATCAAATTAGAGATTGGCTATATGTTGAAGATCATGCAAGAGCACTATATAAAGTTGTAACTGAAGGCAGATTAGGTGAAACATACAATATAGGTGGGCACAATGAAAAACAGAATATTGAAGTAGTGAATGCCATCTGCAATATCCTTGATGAACTAGTACCAAAAGAAAATAGTTACTCAGATCTTATAACATATGTTGAAGATCGACCTGGACACGATAGGCGGTATGCTATTGATTCAACAAAAATGAAAGAAGAGCTTAACTGGGCGCCTGATGAAACATTTGAGACAGGTTTGAAGAAAACAGTTAAATGGTATTTGGATAACCAAAGGTGGTGTGCGAGTGTACAGGATGGCTCTTATAAAAGAGAACGTTTAGGAACTATTCCAAAGGGAGATTATTAGTTATGAAAGGTATCGTACTTGCAGGTGGCTCTGGCACGAGGCTGTACCCAATCACTAAAGGGGTTTCAAAACAGTTACTTCCTATTTACGACAAACCTATGATTTATTATCCCATTTCAGTTCTGATGCTAGCAGGGATAAGAGAAATAATGATTATTACGACTCCTGAGGAGCAAAATTCTTTTAATCGTTTGTTAGGTGATGGAAGTAAATTTGGTATCTCTTTAGAATATGCGATACAAGAAAGTCCCGATGGTTTAGCTCAAGCATTTATAATAGCAGAAGAGTTTATAGGTAAAGATAGTGTTTCTTTAGTACTAGGAGATAATATCTTTTATGGGCAAGGCTTTTCTCCAAAGCTCAAAAAGGCAGTCGAAAATGCAGAAGCAGGTTTGGGGTCTACAATTTTTGGCTATGAAGTTAAGGACCCTGAAAGGTTTGGTGTGGTGGAGTTTGACTCTTCTTTGAAAGCTATATCTTTGGAAGAGAAGCCAATAAAACCCAAATCTAATTTTGCCGTTACCGGGTTGTATTTTTATGATAACTCAGTCATTGAACTAGCGAAGCAAGTAAAGCCATCAGCTCGCGGTGAATTAGAAATCACTTGCTTGAATAATGCATACTTAAAGCGGGGTGAGCTTAATGTAGAGCTTTTAGGGCGTGGATTTGCTTGGCTTGATACCGGAACCCATGAGAGTTTACTCGAAGCAGCACAGTTTGTAGAAACTATTGAGAGAAGACAAGGCTATAAAATAGCCTGCTTAGAAGAAATAGCATTTAATAATGGTTGGCTTGACAAAGATACTTTGAAAACACTTATGCAACCATTAGTCAAAAGTGGATATGGTAGCTATGTGTTAGAGATTATTGATAAATGAACACATTATCGATAGCAGTTAACACTCTGGGTTACAAAGGGTATAGATGTCTTCTTGCATTAATAAAAAATGGCTTTCATAAAAATGTAAAAATCCACATAATTGTTGGCGAAGACTCTCAGGTTACAGATGACTATGCTTCTCAATCTTTGGAACTTTGCGTACAAAATGGTATTAGTGTCGAGAAGAGAAACTCAGCTATATCGTATTCTCAATATAGCTATATATTTGCGATTGGCTGGCGTTGGATGATTCGAGACGTTGAGAACGATAAGTTGATTGTTTTTCATGACTCATTATTACCATCTTATAGGGGGTTTGCACCTCTGGTTAATGCAGCTATGAACAAAGAGCCTAAAATTGGTGTTACGGTTTTATTTGGCCATGATGATTACGATAGAGGTGAAATAATTAATCAGCAAGCTATTGATGTAAGATACCCAATTCGAATTAGTTCTCTTATTGAAAATATATCCTATTGTTATGAAAAACTTTTTGAAGATGTTGTTAGTCAGATAATTTCAGGAAAAGGGCTTTTTTCCCGCAAACAAGTTGAAGGTGAAGCCTCTTACAGCATTTGGCTTGATAATCAGGATTATTTAATTGATTGGGGCTGTGATGCAAAAGACATTGCTCATAAGATAAATCTTTTGGGTGCGCCTTATCAACATGCAAAAACAACAGTTAAAGATAAGTCAGTTACCATTGTTTCAGCAGAAGTATATGAAGACTTAAAAGTTACGAACCGTCACGTCGGGAAGGTGCTTTTAATTGACTCTGGGTGTCCTGTGGTAGTGTGTGGAAAGGGCTTACTAAAAATTAATTCAATGTACGACGAAGATAATAACTCGCTGATTCCTTATCCATTTATTAGAGTAAGATTTAGATAACATGATCCATTTCAACCGGCCACCAAAAGTAGGCAATGAATTCGACTATATACAGAAAGCAATAGCATCCGATAAATTATGCGGAGATGGGCCTTTTTCAAAAAAATGTGAAAGCTGGATAGAGTCTAACTTTAAAACTAAGAAAGCTTTGTTGACACCTTCGTGTACAGCAGCTCTAGAGCTTGCAGCTATCTTAGTTGATATACAAAAAGGTGATGAAGTCATAATGCCGTCTTACACCTTTGTATCTACTGCAAATGCCTTTGTATTGCGAGGAGCAAAAATCGTATTTGTTGATATTAGACCTGATACCCTGAACATTAACGAGTCTCTAATTGAAAAGGCCATAACAAAGAAAACTAAAGCTATTGTGCCTGTACATTATGCAGGTGTATCTTGTGATATGGAAAAGATCATGGATATAGCAAACCAACATAACATTTGGGTGATTGAGGATGCTGCTCAAGGTGTTATGTCAACTTACAAAGGAAAAGCATTAGGAACTATTGGGCATATAGGTTGCTTTAGCTTTCACGAAACTAAGAACTACTCTTCGGGAGGTGAAGGCGGAGCTATTTTGATTAATGATTCAGATTTAATCAGTCGAGCTGAAATTATAAGAGAAAAAGGCACTAATCGGAGCCAGTTCCTCAATGGCCAAGTAGATAAGTATACTTGGCAAGATGTTGGCTCAAGCTTTTTACCGAGTGAACTACAAGCAGCTTATTTATTGGCACAGTTAGATTCAGCAGAAGAAATAAATAGTTTTAGATTAGATGTCTGGAATAAATACTTTAATAGTCTATCTAAATTTTTAAATAAATCTTTCCTTCCTACAATTCCTGAGGACTTAGAGCACAATGCTCATATGTTTTACTTTCTCTTAAAGTCAAATACGCAAAGGGATGAATTTATAAGCTATATGAAGGAACATAAAATTATGACGCCATTTCATTATGTTCCTTTGCATTCAAGCCCAGCTGGAGCAAATTTTGGTAGTTTCTGCGGTGAAGATCTGTTCACAACCAGTATTAGCTCAAGGTTAGTTAGGCTACCACTGTACTACGGTATATCAGATAGTGATTTAAAACGTGTATGTGGATGTATTGAAAGTTATTTTTGTAAGTAAATTTTATGCTGAAAGAGAGTTTTCAATCGGCATTAGCCAATTTGGCAAGGATGCTTTCAGGCCTCGTATTAATCAAGCTTATTTCAATTAATCTTGGAGTGACTGGACTTGGAGAGCTCGGTCACTATATAAATATATTTACAATTCTTACTATGCTTTCTGGTGGTGGAATTGCCAAGTATATTATATCGCAATGTTCAAAGAAAGCTTCAAATAATTATAGAAATCAATTTTTAAATGAGTCTGCTCTATATTCATTGGTAACGAATTTGATAATTATATTTCTGGTGTTGATTTCAGTTTTGTCTTTTCCTAACTTTTATGAGCAATTGAATGTTGGACTCATTGTCATATTATCTTTCTTTATTGTTTTTTTTATAACAGCATTAAATTTCTGTAATGGCTTTATTATCGCGAGAGGATTCTCTAAGTTATATTATCGAAATCAGATTTTAGGATCTGCTACTCTAACTATATTAGCATATCTGTTGATCGAGTTTTTTGGTTTTAATGGTGCGATTTTAGCATCGTTCTTGTCGTATTGTATTTATTTTATTACGGGGTTTCTGTTACATACTAGAATATGGCTGAATTGTAGCTTGACTTCTTTTGTCTACAAATTTGATTTAGAGGTTTTTAGAACTATAGATTTTAGACCTTATCTCAAATATAGCCTCATGATATTGGTTAGCTGCATCTCTGCTCCTTTGTGTGAAATAATAATCAGACAGAATATTATTGTAAATGAAGGCCTAGCGGAGGCTGGATATTGGCAAGCGCTCACTAGATTATCAGCAGCATATATGAGTTTTTTTACAATAATTTTGACAACAGTATATCTTCCGAAATTATCGAGAATAGGGAATAATAGAAATGGTAAGCTTTTTTCAGTGAAGTTCTCCTCCTTTCTAATTCTTTTATTTTCGTCATTAATGCTTCTGTTTTATTTTTTAGGTGAATTTATTATTACTATTTTGTTTTCTCGTGAATTCATTGTAATAGAAAGCTCTCTTATTTATCAAAATGTAGGGGACTTTTTCAAAATTCTCTGTATGGTTTTTGGGTTTTACTTCTTATCATTTTCCAGAGTAAAGTACTACATCTTATTAGAATTTCTGATGTACGGAACATTTGTTTTCGTTGTGGTTTTTTCGAATATATCAACTTATGAAAAAGTTGTTGAAGTATATATGTTTTGCGCAATTTTTACTTTTTCTGTTTTTCTATTATTCTTTTTATATAACTTTTTAAGGGGTGGAGATGCTGTTTATCGCTAGTAACTTTGTATTGAATGGTGGTTCTACGTTTATACTTAGAGTTGTTAAAGAAAGATATGAAAGAGGGTTAAAGTCATCAGTATTGATAATAGAATGTATAAGTGATGAAAATATACTAATCGAGTTAAGAGAATATGCTTCAGTTTACTTTCTTAAAGATTATGTAAAGTTCTTATCATTTTACTTTTTCAAAAAGCAAATGTTAATTTGTGCTCCATTAAAAATAAATAATATAGCTAAAATTTTAAGCGAAAATGATAACAATGTACACTGTATGGGTGTTTACGGATTGCTATTTGCTCAACGATTGTCAAAAATTAGTAATGGAAAGCTAATTGTAAGTACTGCTGTCTATCATCAGAATGAATATTTATTTAAGTCTAAATCCTATTATTTCAAAAGGTTAACGGAGATTATGTTAAGTAAAATGTCTGAAAACCAAATAATATTCTTTAATAAAAAGAATAGGGAAGATTATGCAAGAGTTTTTAATGTAAATTTCACAGAGTCATTTATTACACCAATTGGATTATCCCTAAAGGGGAGAGAGTTGATAGAAAGGAGGGGGGGTAAGGTTAATAAGGTAGTAACGATAGGGAACCTATTCGATTTTAAGAAATATATTGAGGTTGTTATTCGAAACTTTGAAACATTGACTAAAAATAATAAAAAAATGGAGTTTCACATCTATGGCGAAGGCCCAGAGAAAGAAAACTTAAGTTTATTAATTAAAGAATTGGGTCTAGAGAATCAGGTCTTTTTGCATGGCCACTTTCAATACTCTAATTTTAAGCAGGTCATCTCTGATGCATTTGTCTTTATTGGTGGAGGAACTGCAATTATCGAGGCGTCATCCTATGGTATCCCGTCGATAGTAGGAGTGGAAAATCTTAATGCTTTTGAAACATATGGCTATTTCAGCGACGTAGATGGCCTAGATTATAATGAACTTGATAATAGTAAGCCTCGATATCGTATCGATGACGTGATAACTCAGTTATTAGACGATCAACATTGGAAAGAGGTTTCTTTAGGTTGTCGAGAGAAAAGCAAGGAGTTTAGTATAGAACATACACTTAACACTTTCGAGCAGTGCCATAAAAGTAGTAGTTCTTTTGATCTATCTAATATCAAGGTGTCTAACTCTAGATTGTTTTTCTCATTGGTTAAGATGGCTATATACTTTTATTCTGGGTTGGATGATGGTATTAGAAATAGGCGGTTACAAGGAGAGTTTAATGAAGGTTAGATTGGATTCTTTATACGCTTTTTTATATTCAACCTTTGTTTTTTTTGTAAGTCTTTATGTATTTGATTACTTCGTTCTAGGTGATCAGTTTTACTATAGCAGGTACTATGCTGATCTTTCTTATTATAATAATATATCTGATGCTTTTAAAATGTATCAGCGCGCCTTGTCTACTTCAGAGCCAGGTTATTTTCTAGTTACATATATATTTTCAAATTATTTAATGATTGAAAAGGCATACTTGATATCATTTATTAATTCCATCTTGGCGTATTTAGCTTCATATTTTGTTTTTAGAGAGCGTATTAATTTAATTTTTGTTTTTTTGTTTCTAGTTCTTAACTTTTACATTATGGTGATATACTTTTCAGCTGAGCGATTAAAGTTTGCTGCTGCCCTCTTTCTACTGTCACTATATTTTGAGAAAGGTCGTATGAGAATTTTGCTCATGTGTTTCTCCGTACTTTTTCATTCTCAAGCAATTGTTTTTATATTTTTCTATTTCGTGATTTCTCACGATATTAGTGATTTTTTTAAGTTTAGGAACTACAAGGAACTGTTTTTTAGAGTTTTCCTTCTTGGCTTGGTTTTTGTTGTTGGCTTTTCCATTTTTTCTCATGTTCAACGGAAATTTATAGGTTATTCTTTAATAAATATGAATTATTTAGAGATGATAAAGCCTGCGTTTTTTTGTCTTATAATTCTCTTATTTACTAATTTAGATAAAGTTAAGTGGGTTATTTTGTCTTTCCCTATTATTATTTTGTCTTATTTTTCTGGAGGGGAAAGGCTAGTCTTTATTTTGTATTTTTGCTTTGTTTATCTGTCTTTTAGGGAAAGTAAGCAGGTTTCAGTTGTAAATTGGGCACTTGCTTTATATTTCTCTTATAAAGGTGTGGACTTTATATTTAATATATTCACTTATGGTGATGGGTTTAAGTTTGTGGATGTTGTCTGATGTATTTTATAGGTGATTTAGCCATTAATGAAAGCTTTTCTACTCGCGGGTTTGATTTCTCAGAGTATTTTATCGTTAACTGTGAGGGCTATTTAGTTGATTCCCCGGTGCTTCCTAGCTTCGATAAAGGGGTTTATAACAACTTTGAGGCGATAGTATCTGCATTTGATGAAGAGAGGCTGTTACTTTCGCTTGCAAACAACCACATTATGGATAAATGTGATGGAGTTACGAGCAGTTTAGAAATCTTAAAACATAGTAAAATTGGAAGTGTTGGCGCAGGGAAAGATCTTATCAGTGCATCATCAGCAACAGTTATAAGGGAGAGTGGTGTTGAAGTAGCAATTATTTCAGCTGGTTGGGATCTTATCGGGTGTGTTCATGCGACGGAAACTAAACAAGGTGTAATGCCATTAAAAGACGCTCTAATTAAGTCTAGAATTAAAGAACAAAAAGCTTTGGGTAGGAAAGTTGCACTATTTTTACACTGGGGTTACGAAACTGAGATATATCCTTTACCGTTACATAGAAAAATGGCTTTTGGTTTTATAGATCAAGGTGCAGATATCATAATTGGCTGCCATGCACACTGTTTACAAGGGTGTGAAGTATATAGAGGGAAACATATTTTTTACGGTATTGGAAATGGCGCGTTTCAGCAGAATTATTATTATGATGGGAAGTTAAAGTTTCCTGATTATTGTGACGTAGGTATGGCAGTTCAATGGGATCCTTGTTCGAATACCGTAAAGGTTGCTGAGCTGACTTATAACGAAGCCTTTATGGAAGCAGCTCCGTTTTGTAGTAAAGAAAATTATAATAGATTAACGGAGCTATCCAATTTTTCTCATTTAGATGAGCGACAGTATTACGATTTTTTTAGAAAAAATCGACTAAAAAGAAAAGGGCTACCCATATTTATGAAAAAGGATACTAGTATCGATTATTTTTTGAAGCTTAATTATACTAAGGTTAGAGCTGGTTTTATTCATTTTCTATTTAAACTTGGAATCAAAAAAAGATGAGTTTTAACCTTGTTTCCTTTATAAAGAGAAGACTAACTAACCTTCCATTTTTTGTTGGAAAATTGATTTCAAGAATTCCTTATGCTAATCGGCCAAGTATTGGTTCTATTTATAGCGCCAGACAGAAAGAGCTAGCACATTTTGATTCGTTAGGTATGGACGGAAAAAAGGAATTTATTTTTGAGAGAGTAAAGTCAATTGCAATTTATGCTTATGAAAATATAGATTTTTATAGATTTTTTTATGACAAGCATAATTTTGACCCTTTAATTTTAACTTGCTTCGATGATATTGAGAAAATCCCTGTATTATCGAAAGCTGATTTACAGCAATTTTCTATTGAGGAACGCACTAATCGAAATGTTAAATCATACATAGAGAATACAGGAGGGAGTTCTGGAAATCCTTTAGATTTGGCTATTGAGCCATCAAGCGTGGGTCATGAGTGGGGCCACATGCATATGATATGGTCAGCTTTGGGTTTCAAACAAAATGAACTAAGAGTTGTATTTTCAGGTCGTTCGAACCTTACTGAGTGTATTCAATACGACTCAGCACGGCACCAGCTAAACGTTGATATATATAGATCTTGGGAGGAAATCGCAGATGAGTTACTTAAGCAGTTTAGTCATTTTAAACCTCGATTTTTACATGGTTATCCAAGCGCTATCTTTGATTTCGTTTTATGGTTGGAAACTAGTGGGCATCCCCTTCTGGCAATATTGGAGATGAGTATCGATGGTATGATGTTGGGCTCAGAATTTCCTAATCCGACTTTAAGATTAAAAGTAGAAAGTCTGTTGAGCTGTAAATCAGTTTCTTGGTATGGCCATACTGAACGAGCGGTGTTGGCTGGAGAGTTAGAAGGCAAAGGTGAGTACGTACCTTTGCAGACATATGGCTTCGCAGAAGCTGTTAATATGGCAGGTGTAACTAACCTAGTGTCTACCAGTTACTATAATAAAGCGCACCCTTTAATTCGATACAACACTGAAGATATAATAGAGCCCTCCATTTGTGAGGGGATGATGACTAGCTTTACTATTTCACAAGGAAGAAATGGCGAGTTTATTCTAGATGAAAGTGGGAATAAGATATTTTTGACTGCGCTGATTTTTGGCCGGCATCATAAGCTATTTGATTACTGTTCTAGTATTCAAGTCTACCCTGTAAGATCAGGCGAAGCCGTTATTTTATTTACATTGAGGCGAGATTTGGAGGGGAAGGATCCTAAAGAGTTGTTTGATACTAAGAACGTAAAAATACAATTTTCGTTTATAGAAGTAGAGAAACCTTATCAAAGCGTTAGTGGCAAAACTCCATTATTAGTGAAAAAAATATGAAACAAATTCTTCAAGATATGGCGAAAGGTGGCTCTTCAATAGTGGAATCACCGGTACCACGAGATAATAAAAAACACCTAATTATTAATACGACAACAACATTAATTTCTGCAGGAACAGAGCGGATGCTAGTCGATTTTGGTAAAGCAAACCTAATCGATAAGGCACGTTCACAACCTGATAAAGTCAAAATGGTGCTCGAAAAAGTACAGACTGATGGTTTGATGACAACTCTAGACGCTGTCAAATCCAAACTCGCCCAACCTTTACCTTTAGGGTATTGCAATGTTGGTTGTGTTCATAGTTTAGGTAAAGAGGTTGATGGTTTTAAGGTAGGGGATCGAGTCGTATCAAATGGCCCTCATGCTGATGTTGTACGGGTGAGTAAGAATCTTGTTGCTAAGATACCGGATAGTGTTTCTGATGAAGAAGCTTCATTTACAGTGGTGGCAAGTATTGGCCTGCAAGGTATACGTCTAGCCAACCCAACTATGGGTGAGTGCTTTGTAGTTACAGGTGTAGGGCTAATTGGGTTACTAACGGTTCAAATGTTACGAGCACAGGGCTGTAGAGTATTAGCAATAGATTATGATCAAGCTAAGTTAGAGTTGGCCAAAGAATTTGGTGCTGAGACTTGTAACCCCGGAAAAGGCGAAGATCCAGTTGCCATGGGGCTTGAATTTAGTAGAGGTGTAGGAGTTGACGGCGTTATCATCACTGCATCTACCAAGTCTAATGATCCGGTTACACAAGCTGCACGAATGAGTCGAAAGCGAGGGCGAATTATTCTTGTAGGCGTTACAGGGTTAGAACTGAGCCGTGCCGACTTTTATGAAAAAGAATTATCGTTCCAAGTTTCATGTTCATATGGTCCTGGCCGTTACGATCCTAATTATGAGGAACAAGGAAATGATTACCCTCTTGCGTTTGTACGCTGGACAGAGCAGCGTAACTTTGAAGCAATTCTTGATATGATGGCTGGTGGTCAGTTAGATGTTAAACCATTAATTACACATCGCTTTAAGTTTGAAAATGCAAGTGATGCATATGAACTACTGACTACGGATAAGAGCGCCTTAGGAATTTTATTGCAGTTTGAGTCAGAACCTCAAGCACGGCACGTTAAAACAGTATCATTGAACCCCACTGTAAATTATCAAGCAAATGAGCCTGTAATAGGATTTATTGGTGCAGGTAATTATGCTTCACGAGTTTTAATACCTGCTTTTAAGAAAGCTGGTGCACAACTTCATAGTGTCGCAACGTCAGGTGGGATAAATGGAGTGATTCATGGAGAAAAGTCAGGCTTTGTAGAAGCAACTACTGATACACGAGCCATGATTGAAAATGATGACATTAACACTGTTGCGATCGTCACCCAGCACAATAGCCATGCAGCTTTTGTAAAGGCAGCTCTTGAGGCTGGTAAGAATGTATTTGTTGAGAAACCATTGGCAATCAACTATGAAGAACTAGGGGAAGTTGAGGCTGCTTATAAAGAGGCTTGTAAGAAGGATTTAGCACCGAAGTTAATGGTTGGCTTTAATCGTCGATTCTCTCCTCAAATTCAAAAAATGAAGCTGCTATTAGAGCCAATTAAAGAACCTAAATCTTTCATTATGACTATGAATGCGGGCGCCATTCCAGCAGAACATTGGACACAAGATAAAAATGTAGGTGGAGGTAGGATAATTGGAGAGGCATGCCACTTTGTTGACTTAATGCGTTATTTAGCCGGAAGTGAAATTGTATCTGTTCAAGCTCGAAGAATGGGAGATACGGATTCGGTAGAAGTAACTGAAGATAAAGCAGCAATAATTTTAGGCTTTGCCGACGGGTCATTTGGCACTATACATTACTTTGCGAATGGTGCAGCGAGTTTTCCCAAGGAGCGGGTAGAGGTATTTACGAATGGTAAAGTCTTACAGTTGGATAACTTTGTAAAGCTAAAAGCTTACGGATTTTCAGAATTTAAGAAAATGAACCTTTGGAAGCAAGATAAAGGGCAAAACCTGTGCTCTAAATTATTTCTTGATTCTGTTCGCGATGGTAAATGTGCACCAATTTCGATAGATGAAATCTTTGAAGTAGCAAAAGTATCAATCGATATAGCTGAGCAATTAAGAAATCAATGAGCAATAGAATAAAAATGGCACTTAAGGTATTTCATACTCTGAAATATCTTAAGTTTCAACAGATCTACTATAGAGTCTTTTATAGGCTGACAAAGCCGAAAGTATCTAAAGTAACTTCATCTTCGCGTAAAAAGTGGATTTGGGGTGGCTTAGAGCTTAATCCGCAAAGCATATTTTCAGAAAGTACTGTAGAGTTCTTAAATCAACCTGGAGATATATCAACGCCATTAGGTTGGAATTGTCCGAGTAAAACTAAGCTTTGGTTATATAACCTTCATTATTTTGATGATTTGAGTGCCCATGACTCTCATGAAAGATACGATTTACACCGAGTAGTGATAGAACGCTGGATAGATGAAAACCCTCCCTGTCTGGGAAATGGTTGGGAGCCATATCCTATTTCTTTACGATTGGTTAATTGGGTTAAATGGTGCAGCAAACAAAAATCTATTCCTCCTAAATACAGTAGAAGCATGCTAGAGCAAGCCGAGGCTCTTTCCAAACAAATAGAATATCACATTCTCGGGAATCACTTATTTGCAAATGCTAAAGCCCTGACATTCGTAGGGGCATACTTGGATGGTGTCCAAGCTGAGCGTTATTTAAGATTAGGGGTTGATATTTTAGAGAAAGAAATATCTGAGCAGTTTTTGGAAGATGGCGCCCATTTTGAACTTTCCCCGATGTATCATGAGATATTACTTTGGGATCTACTAGAATTAATAGACCTAGCAAATACAAGTGATAGTGATTTGTTAAGAAATTACCTTGATAGGTGGAAAGCTGTTGCAGAAAAGGCGCTTAGCTGGCTTCAGTCGATGGTTCACCCTGATGGCGAGGTTAGCTTTTTTAATGATGCTGCTATAGGAATTGCCAAGAAGCCTGAAGATATTTTTAGCTACGCTCAAAAACTGGGACTGTTATTTGAGATTGATTGTAAAAAGTTGATAACGAACTTCGCTAGTGGGTACAGCAGAGTGGCTTTGGATGACTATACTCTTATCTTTGATCACGCTAATGTAGGGCCTGATTACCTCCCAGGTCACGCGCATGCTGATACTTTAAGTTTTGAACTATCAATAGGGACACAAAGAGTTTTTGTAAATTCAGGTACTTCGCTTTATGGTGTTAGTAAAGAGCGCTTGAGGCAACGTGAAACTTCAGCACATAATACGATTGTTGTTGAAGGTATAAGCTCCTCACAAGTTTGGTCTGGTTTTAGAGTTGCTAAGCGAGCATATTCAAAGTTAAAAATGGCAAAATTTGATGATGGGTGCGCATTGTTGGTCGCTAGTCACGACGGTTATCTAAAACAACACCCTAAAGTTACTCATACTAGAAAAGTAGAATGTTTCAGTAACAGGGTAGAAATTCAAGATGAATTATCACATGCAAAGGCCGCTTGTTTTCACTTACATATCCATCCTGAGCTTGATGTTGTTCAAAACTCTGATTATGAATGTGAGATTTTTAAACACGGTACCAGATTGTGTGTATTGGCTAGTAAAAGCATTTTGCAGTTAAAAGATAGTACGTGGCATCCTGAATTTGGAAAATCTGTTGCAAACAAAAAAGTCGAAATCAGCTTTGATAACGGTAGGTTACAAACTGAAATAAGAATGATTAAGGGATTGGTGTGAAAATACTTGTTTTATCCTTTTACTTTAAACCCGATCTTTGTGCAGGCTCATTTAGAGCCACCGCTTTAGTTGAAGAATTAAAGCAGCGAGAAAAAATCGAAGTTGATGTAATTACAACTATGCCGAATCGGTATGCTAGTTTTAATGCTGGAGCTGAAATAGAGGAAGTTGATGGTAATGTGAGATTACGCCGGGTAGAGCTTCCTTCGCATAAAAGCGGTATGCTTGATCAAGTAAAATCCTTTTTTACTTTTTACAAGCGAGCGAACCAAGCTGTTAAAGATGAGCAGTATGACTTAGTTTTTGCTACTAGCTCTCGGCTATTTACTGCATTTTTAGGTGCGAGAATAGCGAAAAAAAAGAAGTTGCCTCTCTATTTAGATGTACGAGATATTTTTGTCGACACCATAAAAGATGTATTAAACCCTAAGCTAGCATTCATCATGAAGCCAATTTTGGGGGCAATTGAAAGCTATACATTTTCGAATGCGAACCATATTAATCTTGTATCTAAAGGCTTTGAAGAATACTTTTATTCACGATACAAAAGTCCAAAATATACGTTTTTTACTAATGGTATAGATAAAGAGTTTTTGGATTTTGAAAGTCAAAGTGTAAGTTCTGAAAGTAATAACAAAGTAAAAACGGTTTTATACGCAGGTAATATAGGGGAAGGGCAAGGATTAAATGCTATAATTCCTGAGCTTGCTAAAGCAGGTAAACAGCTGTATCACTTTAAAATAATAGGTGATGGCGGACGTAAGGATTTATTACTCTCAAGTTGTAAAGGTATTGAAAATATTTCTTTTCACCCTCCAGTTAATCGTGAGCAACTACTTGAAGAATATTCTAAAGCTGATGTATTATTTTTACACTTGAATGACTACCCTGCTTTTAAAAAAGTTTTACCTTCTAAAGTATTTGAGTATGCGGCTATAGGTAAGCCAATTTTAGCAGGAGTAAGTGGTTATGCTGCGGAATTTATTAGAGGTGAGGTAAGTAATGCAGCTGTGTTTTATCCAGGAGATGATAAGGCAGCCTACAGCGCGCTAAATAGCCTAAATAGTGAGTATACTGATAGAAAGGACTTTAATATGAAGTACACTCGATCGAATATTATGAAAGAAATGTCAGCATCAATTTTGTCTTGTCGAAACGAAAAATGAATAGTTTATTGATTACTGGTTATTCTGGGTTTGTAGGTAGTTTGTTAGCTAGCGAATTAAAAAGCTCTAATACTTTGAAGCTCTTGGGTCGAAAAAAATCAGACTTAGGACAGGTTTATACGCATAATCTAGATGAGGACTCTGACTACTCAGATGCGCTTAGTGGTGTTAGTTGCGTAATTCACTGTGCTGCGCGGGTTCACATAATGAATGACTGCTCTGTTGACCCATTAGCCAATTTTAGAGCAGTGAATACAGCTGGCACTTTAAATTTAGCTAAGCAAGCTGCGAAAGCTAAAGTAAAACGCTTTATATTTGTTAGCACCATAAAAGTGAATGGGGAAAGTACAACAGGAAAATCAGCGTTTACTTCATTAGATACACCAAAACCGGAAGATTTTTATGGTGTTTCTAAGTCAGAAGCTGAACTATTGCTAATGGAGCTTGGTAAGCAAACAGGTATGGAGATTGTTATAGTTCGCCCTCCACTTGTTTATGGAGAAGGTGTGAAAGCTAATTTTGCATCTTTAATGAAACTTGTTAGTAAGGGGTTGCCATTACCGTTCAGATTAATAAACAGTAACAAGCGCAGTTTAGTATCTGTTTATAACTTGGTGGATTTAATCAAAGTGTGTATTGAACACCCGAAGGCCGCTAATCAAATTTTTTTGGTGAGTGATGATAACGATATATCAACTGCTGAGATGGTGTCGCTCATGGCGAGAGTGCAAAGTAAGCCAAACCTTTCACTACCCGTGCCTTTATGGTGTTTTAACCTAGTTGGTAGGTTGTTTGGTAAGCAAGAAGTCGTTGATCGATTAACCGGATCATTGCAAATAGATATCACTCACACTAAGACCACTTTAAATTGGAAACCTCCTTACTCTATCGAACACGGTTTCAAACTTTCAGCTAAAAATTAAGACATGGAATATTTAATGATACGTTTACTCGACTTTTTATTTGCCTTGTTTGGCCTTTTATTCGCATTTCCTTTCTTGGTTATTTTATACGTTATTGGCCTCTTTGATACTGGCTCTCCAATTTTTACTCAAGAGCGTGTTGGTAGAAATAAAAAGCCATTTACTTTAGTTAAGTTTAGAACGATGAAAGTAGATACGGCTTCTGTGGCAAGTCACCTTGCGAGTACCTCTTCTATTACACCATTTGGGCATTTTCTTCGCAAAACAAAACTAGACGAGCTTCCACAACTTTGGAATGTACTAAAAGGTGAAATGAGCTTGGTAGGCCCTCGCCCAGGTCTTTACAATCAAGAAGAGCTCACATATGCGAGAGAAGCTAAAGACATCTATTCGGTTAGGCCTGGCATTACTGGTCTCGCGCAGGTGAATGAAATCGATATGTCTACCCCTGAATTACTTGCGACAACAGACAGGAAAATGATTGATACTTTGACAGTGGCTAACTATTTTAAATATATAGTAATGACCGTAACTGGCAGTGGTTCAGGAGATAGAGTTGGTAAACACTAGTTTAAGATGCTCTCTGTCTTAAACTTAAGCTTCTTCATATTTTCCTCATACATTTTTGCTACTTTTGTGTATACTGCAACATGTACTATGCTTTAGTTCGTCTGCGGTTTTAATTCGGATTGGAATAAAAAGGGAACACAATGGATAGTTGGTTTCGCGCCTTACTTGGCGCTTCTCGTAGCCAAAAACGACTTCTCACGCTCGTATTAGATTCAGTTTTTATAGTCTCCGCCTTTTGGTTAGCGCTTATTGTTCGCCTCGATAGCTTTGCACCACTGGCTAATTTTAAAAACTGGTTAATCCTCGCGTTATTACTCCCCATTAGCTTGGTGATATTTGTAAAACTTGGTTTATATCGCGCTGTGCTCCGTTACGTTGGGGCAAATGCTGTAGGTGCTGTTGTACTTGGTACAGTTATTAGTACCGTGATTTTAGTGTTGTCTTCATTTTTTACGCAAACCGCCATTCCTCGTACTATGCCCTTTATTTATGCATGGTTGATGATACTTTCAGTGGGGGGATCGCGTATTTTGGTAAGAGCACTTATTTGGCGATTAACCTCATTTACTAAAACCCCAGTGGTTATTTATGGCGCTGGAGATGCAGGCCGGCAGTTAGCTACTGCGCTAGCAACAGGGCCTGACTATTATGTTACGGCGTACTTAGACGATGACGCTACCAAACATAATGCTATTATCCAAGGGATCCCCGTTGTCGCCTTTGACGAAATCTATAATTTGATAGATAAAAAGCGAGTAAATAAGGTTTTGCTTGCATTACCAAGCGTATCGCGCTCACGCCGTAAAGAAATACTCACGAAGTTAGAAAAACTGCCGCTCGAGGTGATGACGGTGCCAGGTATGGCAGACGTTATTGACGGTAAAGCGCAGCTTAATGAGATAAAAGAAGTCGAAATTGAAGACTTATTGGGCAGAGACCCAGTAGCGCCACAAGCAGAGCTGATGGCTGCAAATATAAAAGATAAAGTCATTATGGTAACCGGTGCCGGCGGTTCTATAGGCTCCGAACTATGCAGGCAAATTATATTAAATGGACCTAAAAAGCTGGTGCTTTTTGAGGTGTCTGAGTTTGGTTTATATAGCATTGAAAAGGAGCTGAATCAGCTTGCATTGAATAAAGGCGTATCATTGGAAATAGTACCAGTGATGGGGTCAGTGCAACGTATCAACCGTATTGAAACTTGCATGAAAGCCTTTGGGGTGCAAACTGTCTACCATGCCGCAGCCTACAAGCATGTACCGCTTGTAGAGCAAAATGTTGTTGAGGGTGTACGTAATAATGTATTTGGTACTTATTACACGGCTAAAGCCGCTATTAACGCAGGAGTAGAGACCTTTGTATTAATCTCTACAGATAAAGCGGTGCGCCCTACCAATGTAATGGGTGCAACCAAGCGTATGGCAGAGTTAGTGTTACAAGCCTTGGCTGAAAGTAAAGTAACGTCTAAAAATACCCGTTTTTGCATGGTACGTTTTGGTAATGTGCTTGGTTCTAGTGGTTCAGTTGTGCCTCTATTCCGTAAGCAGATTAAAGAAGGTGGACCAATTACCTTAACGCATAAAGATATCACCCGGTTTTTTATGACCATACCGGAAGCTGCGCAGTTAGTTATTCAGGCAGGTGCCATGGGTAAGGGTGGTGACGTATTTGTGTTAGATATGGGTGAATCTGTTAAGATCAAAGACTTAGCGACCAAAATGGTGCATCTTTCTGGCTTAGAGGTAAAATCAGAGTCAAACCCTCATGGTGATATTGAAATTGAATGCACAGGATTGCGCCCAGGTGAAAAGTTATATGAAGAGTTATTGATTGGTGACAATGTAGAAGAAACCTCTCATCCACGGATCATGACGGCCAACGAGGTAAAACTGCCAATGGTAGAGCTAGAGTCTTTTATGAGTGCAATGGACACGGCTTGTCATAATTTTGATCATGAGCTTATTCGTAAATTGTTGTTAGAGGCGCCTACAGGCTTTAATCCTACAGACGGTATTTGTGATTTGGTGTGGAATGAAAAACGCCAAGTGCTTGAAGCGCAACGTGAGTCCGAGCAGAAAGTGGTTAATTTAAGAAACGTGTGACGATCTTATCGCGGAGTTATGTATTCGTAGCAGCGACTTTATGTCGCGATTTTTTATCTCGGGGTAAATCCGCGGTTACGGGGATGGCGTTCGGAACCCTTGTCGCGGGATAAACCCGCTGCTACGGGTGTGGTGTTTCGGTGCTGTTGTCGCGATGCTCTTATCTCGGGGTAAACCCGTTGCTACGGGGTTGGCGTTTGGAACCCTTGTCGCGGGATAAACCCGCTGCTACGGGGATGGCGTTCGGAACCCTTGCCGCGGGATAAACCCGCTGCTACGGGTGTGGTGTTTCGGTGCTGTTGTCGCGATGCTCTTATCTCGGGGTAAACCCGCTGCTACGGGGTTGGTGTTTCGGTGCTGCTGTCGCGGGGTTATGTATTCGTAGCCGCGACTTTATGTCGCGATTTTTTATCTCGGGGTAAACCCGTTGCTACGGGGTTGGTGTTTCGGTGCTGTTGTCGCGATGCGCTTATCTCGGGGTAAACCCGCTGTTACGAGGTTGGGTTTTTCTATACTTCATTGTACGATGTCTACATAATACTTATAACGGTGGCTGAGCTGGTTAATTTGCTCTGCCACATTTAATTCAAGAATTGAAAATAAAAATCGGTCTGCGCACATGTCAAAAATAAATACGATTCTTGCAGGTAGCATTGCACTTGCAAGCATACCTGTTTTAGCTGATACCCAAATAAATAACTACACTGCATTTGCGGGGTACACTGGTATTTTTAATACCCCTACTGCTGAGGTACTTGAAAAGGGAAGTATAGATATTGGTTACAATAACCAACTTGATCACAGTGGCAATGGCTACTTCGATGGTCACAACTATATTTTCTCAGCGGGTGTGTTTGACGGTTTAGAGGTAAGCGGTATGATTGCTTCTAATACAATGCACGACAATCTTTTTACTACTGTAGCTAATGGTGAAAATCAAACTCGCGACCTTTCGTTTAACTTAAAATACCAACTCCCTTTTGTGCCTAAAGAGTGGTTTAACTTAGCTGTAGGTGGTAAAGACCTTGGCGGTGCCGCTAATAATTATGAAACCTATTATTTGGCAGGTTCTCGTGAATGGAACGACTTTAGATTTTCAGCGGGTTTTGCGGTAAGCGATCGCGCAACCGGGCAAATGGATGGCGCATTTGCGGGTATTGAGTGGCAGCCACTAGACTGGCTAGCTGTGCAAGTGGAACATGATGCTGATGCGGTTAATGCCGGTTTGCGTCTAACAGTACCAAAAGCATGGATTTATGATGTGGGTACTTTAACGCTTACCAGTAAGTTTTACAGTAATACTGATCACGCTGAAAAAGACACCTTTTGGGGTATAAACTTCTCCATGCCTTTGTTTGAGCAGGCAACATTAAATGACCCACTAGAAGCAGCTCCAGCGCCAACACTTGACGCAGACGCCAAGCGAGAAGCGGCATTTAAAGCTCATTATGAGGAGCAGCGCCGTCTCGCCCGTAAACCTCTTCCTGAAGCGAAAAAAGAAGTCACAGAGCGTGATGAATATAAAAAATCTCTAACAATGCAAACGCGCGCTTTAAAAGCGGCGCTCTTGGAAGACGGCTTTGAGTCGGTAAGTGTTGGCTTCAATCGAGACCCTCATGTTGTCGTGAGTTTTGAAAACTATGTTTTTAATCGCAACGACATAGATGCAATTGGTTTAGTATTAGGTCGTATTGCTGAACATGTGAACGAGCCGAACGCGCAATTTACTGTTCAATTGCTAAATCGTGGTATTCCAATGTTGGCATTGCGAGGCCACATTAATAATTATAGAGAGTTCGTAAATACTGGCACTACACCTGATATGGATATTCGTCGAGGCGAAATGGACCCAATTGGTAGTGTGTCTTGGGTTGGTATGCCAAAGGCAAATAGCGCGTACTTTAAACCAAGATTAACCGTTGGTCCTGCACTGGACTCAAGGTTGGCAACGGAGCTGGGAGTTTATGATTTTTCACTCGCCTTAAAAGCAGATGTTGATGTACCAATGTGGTATGGCGGTGGTATTAATTTAAGTGCCGAAACCGAAGTTGCGAATACGAGTGACTACGATGATGGAAAAGCATTTGGTCGTTTGGCTAAACAAAGTGGCTTAACACAAGCGACTATCTATCAAACATTTGCACTGCCTTATGGTATTTATAACCAAACACATATCGGCTTTTTTAAAGAGTTTAATGATTACACAGGTATTAAGAACGAAACAACTTGGTTGAGTGGCAATGGTCGTCATCAATTTTCAGCAGAGCTTGGATACTTTGAGTACGATGATTATGACTTAGATAAGGATTATCAAACCTTGTCTTATCGTTATAATTGGGTTGAGCAAGATGTTAGTTTTCATGCCACAGCAGGTAAGTTCTTTTATGAGGATAGTGGCGTTAAGCTAGAAACGCGCTTTTGGTTTGGTGATAGTTACGTGTCCATATTTGCGCAAGATACAGATGTGCAAATCGCTGGTATATCTTTTAGCATTCCACTTACACCTAGAAAAGACATGGCACCAACACGTTATGGTCAAATTAAAGGAAATGAGGCGTGGCGTCATGCTGCAAGTACGCGAATTGGTGAATCAACAAATGCCATTGCGATTGGTCGAGGCCATTTAGTTAATACGCCGGTTAATATTGATAAAACATTCCTCAATCAAGGTCGTTTATCGAGCAGCTATGTATATAGTAACTTGGCTCGACTAAGAGAAGTGTATTTGACCTATAAATAAGAGATGGTCACGGTAAGCCTGCTGCTATGGGGTCGGTGTTTCGGTGCTGCTGTCGTGGGGTTATGTATTCGTAGCAGAGACTTTATGTTCGGGGTTAACCCGCAGCTTTAGGTGTGGCGTTTCGTTGCTGCTGTCGCGGGGCTATGTATTCGTAGCAGCGACTTTATGTCGCGATGCTGTTATCTCGGGGTAAATCCGCAGCTTTAGGTGTGGTGTTTCGGTGCTGCTGTTGCGGGAT
>NZ_JAKRFW010000056.1:0-29533 GCF_022347905.1 Pseudoalteromonas sp. Of11M-6
TGGTTGTTAGTATCGTAGTTATAAATATTAGTAATACCATTAACAGTTTTGCTAGTGATATTGCCAGTTTTATCATACCCGAACTTGCGTGAGCCCCCCCAAGCTGAGGAATAGGCACTCAGTATCCGCTCTGCATTATCATATAGGATGTTACTGATACTGTGGGAACTATTAATTCCATCTGTTATAGATGTAATATTGCTCTGTGCGTCATAGGAGTATGATTTCTTTATCAAGAAGTTTGAACCATTTTTGCCCCATATACTTGCCACTCGCATTTTACTGCTGTCTGTATTGAGCACATATTTCAGACCATTTCCATAGCTGAAGCTCTTTAGAGCTCCTGTAGGTTCATACAAAACATCCGTTACGTAATTTGAAGCCTTTGTTGGTTCTTTAAATGCGTTTGGTGCGTAATAAACGACTGAATTGTCTGGGTACGTTATGTTGCTTAAGCCACCATTTCCAGAGTATGCATAAGTAAAATCATAGTCGGTGCCATCCACTAACGTTGAGCGCGCGATGACTCGCCCAAGTTTGTCATAGCGATACGAGACATCTCCAACCCCATTTACAGCTCTGAGTAATTCACCCGTTGGTTTATAGGAATAGCTAATATCTTTTGTCGAGCCAGGGTAATTAGCTAATATTCTACGATTAAGTGCATCATAGGTATAATACGTTGTGCCGCTGCCGTCTGTCCGTGAACTGGTGATATTACCTAAAGCATCTCTTCCGTAGTAATGACCGAATGCTGGGTATACTTCTGAAGTGATGTAATCTTTATAAGTCGGATGGTAACCATATAAAATGCTATACCCTCCTTGTGTTACTGAAAGCAACTTACCAACACTATTTTTACTAAATGAAGTGATAATTGTCCCACTGGATGAAGGGGTATTAATCTGATAGACATATCCATCGTCAGCACTACCGTAACCTGCATAATGGTTAGTTGTGCTTGCCCCTCGACCGTCTGTAATTTTTGTTATATTGTTGCTTAAGTATTTATATATGCTGCTGGAGATTGGAGAGGTTAATGTCGTAAGCCGACCAATAGCATCGTATTCAAGTGATACACGACGTGGCTCAGTGCTCTGCAAGGACATAATAGATTCAAACTTTAGTTTGTTATCACTATTAAATGCTCTATTTTGATATCGTGTTATATTCAGGTGAGTATCTTGGTAAGATGTCAAATAGCTACGATTAAGTCCATCCAACTTATCTACTTGTTTGTAGTTGCCTTGTATTTTAGTAACACTATTCGTTCCATAGGTATAACTGATGTCATCGCCAGTAGGCAAATTAATAAAGGTTACGCGATTATTAGTGTCATAAGTATAACGAAAAGAGTCACCGTTTTGATTGGTAAAGCTAGAGAGCTTACCAAAGTAATTCACTGTGGCTTTCATAGAACCGATTGGGTAGGTTATAGCTCTAGGAATGCCTCTATAGTAATTGCTATAAGTTGTTGTATATCCTCTAGCATCTTTGACCGACGTCAATAACGCACCGGTATATCCAAAGGTTTTACTCACACCATTTTTGGTTTCACTTATTAGCTGGCCATTAGCATTGTGAGTGCGGGTTATCGACAAATCATTACCAATGGTTCTATTCGCCAAAATATCCAATAACCACTTTGAACTATTGCTATAGTAACTTAGGGTTTGAGTTCTGCTGCCAACATTTCCTGTTTCAGTTACCGTTTTTGGAGAGCCGTACTTTGTAAAGTTACTATAGTTAGTTGTATACGTATCAGTTCCACCTACTCGATACTCACTATATACGGATTTGGTTTTCTGTGTTTTATGGGTATACCCCTCTAATAAATAAGTCAGTCCATTTATCGATTTGCCTATTACACCACCTTTGGTCCAAGTATTTTCAGTTTTAGAAACTAAACCGCCATCATACACTTCTTCACTTAAAATCAGTCCTTCCCGCCATCCGAAACGTCGCGAATATGTTATTTTGGTTGCTACCCCTTCAGGGTTTGTAATTTTAATATATTTACTGTCAGAAACGTTTTCACCAACTCTTCCACCGCCGTTTTCTGAATAGTTGTAAGTCCAAATCATTGAAGGAAGACCTGGGCCCGATATCGATTTTCTAACAAGAGACATATGACTGCTATCTATATCTACAAAATATCGTCCGGTACTCATATTCTTTTCTTTAGGAACATTTGAGCGGGCATGCAGAGTTTCTCTTACATTAAAGGTACCAATAGTACCGTTAGGATGTTGTATTGTTCCCGTTCCAGTTTCTATTACTTGATCATATTTCGAGGGAGGGCGTTCCGGTATGAGAGCTGCAAGAGCAAATTTCCAATATCGAGAGTCTGGTAAAGTGACTTTAGTTAAATCTCCATCGGTGTATGAGTATAACCAACTTCGTCCGTTTGAGGTGATTTTTGAAACCATTCCATCAGCGTTATACGTTAAGAGAATGCTTGCTCCATTGGTTTCATTACTTTGGATTTTGGTTAACTTTGCATCACTGTAGGTATAAGATATCGAGTTACCGTGCACGTCTTGCTCTTTGGAGAGAAGTAACGTCACCATTGAGCGTCCAGCAGGTTTAGTTGCGCTAAGTCCCTGATATATGGTGTCAAATCGAGAGTAAGCAATTTGGCCAAAAGTATAAGTAGTACCATCCGGAGATTTGGCGCTATAAATACCGTTTGAACAACTGATTACCCAGTTTTCTTTATTCAAGAAGTATGCATTAGCTGGTAAGGAGTAAGTTACATTTTTTCCATAAAGCTGCATGGACGTGGACAAACCAGCCAACAATGGTCCATTCTGGTTGTCTTCAGGTTCGATACCTGGGCGCAGTGTTTTGGTGGCATTCCACCCAATGGTTGTGCAACGGTCAACCCCACTATGGAAATTAGCTCTAATGGGACCATAAAGTCTTGGTAAATCTAATGACCAATCTCCAAATATCTTATAGGAAGAACTTGATTGGCCCCCTTTAATTCGCTTGATCTTAAGTTTTAAGTCACTATTGGTCGGAATAATTAAGTCGGTTTGAGCGAAACCCACTTCTCCAGTGTAAGCATCATGTTGCTCGCCCAGCAAATCATGGGAAAGTACACCATAATTATCTGCTGCTACACTATATCGCTCTTCAGAGGTAAAAGCGCTCTCTGCTACCTCCTCTTCAGAGGTAAAAGTGTTCTCTGTTACCTCCTTTTCAGAGGTAAAAGTACTTTCTGTTACCCCCTTTTCTGGAGGTATCGCTGCAGCGAATGGTATGAACCAAGCAGCAGTTAGAAGCGTTATTACCTTTAAGTTTTCTAGGATATAGCAACCCGTTAAAGTTGTTCTTTTTACTGATTCCAATTTCATTATATACATTCCTTTTGTTATATAACTGGAAGTACAATACATAGATGTAAAGTTTTAGTAAAGCAATTAAGTGTACATTTGGTTGAATATTAATCTTCACGGTTGGTTGAAGGCTCTTAATGTGAAACTAGTCCATTTTTTAGAAATGACTTTCAGAGACAAAGATCAAGATTGTATTTAAGATACACTCATTAGCGTTAGTGATACGGTGGCTCACTTGATTGGTTGGGAGAAACTCGTTCTTAAATGGCACCGCCTAAGTTCTCAAAATCAACACGTGATTGCCCAGAAACTAGCTATAAATGGAAGCAATTGGGCTCACTTGCCGAAAGCTTCCACGAAGAGTGTCGAGACTGGAAACTCGAAGACTTACATATTGAACTTAAGCCTACGATTAACGAGTACTTTTACTTATGTCAAGCTTAAGTAAGCATGATTTCTACGATATTGCGTAGTATGAACAACGGGTTTTGGGGCGCATGACTCAGCTTAAAACGTCATCACCTATGAAAAGTAGGCGTACAAAAGTTCGACGCTTCAATCGGGAATTCATATAACAATTTAACAGTGATTCGCATACGTAGCATTTTTACTAGACGTTGGTTTTTGTGATAAAGGTGGTGTGTAGATAGCACAGATAGCAGACACCTACCATAATATAAATGCAAATTATGGTGGGTGTCTGTGTTAGCCCTCCGAAGGTGGACTTTATCGGAAGCAGGGGACGAAAAACAGCTCGAAAACGTCAATTACCAAGGTGTTGATGTCGTGGTGATGAGCAAAGCTTTGCTTTAGCTGTATACTGTTCCGAACCAAACTTAGAGCAACTACAGGACTTTCCTTTCAATGGCAGACCAAGCTATTTCACTTTCTAAATATAATCAAGATTGGCCACGAATGTTCCAAGTGGAAAAGCGAAGGTTAGCGCCTTTGCTTTGCCCTTGGATTGAAGGTGGTATTGAGCATGTGGGTAGTACAGCGGTGGTTGGTATGGTTGCTAAGCCTGTGATAGATATTATGGTGGGTGTTAAGTCGCTAATAGCGTCAAAAGAAGCCATCCAAGTGCTCACTCAACACGGTTATTGTTATTACCCCTATAAAGCTGACGTAATGCACTGGTTTTGCAAACCAACGCCTGAGTTTAGAACCCATCACTTACACCTTGTTCCTTTCAACAGCCTACTTTGGCAAGAGCGTATTTCTTTTAGGGAAAAATTAAGAGCATCATCAGTTTTAAGAGCTGAGTATTGCGCGTTGAAGCAGGCGTTAGTACAAGAATACAAAGATGACCGTGAGCAATATACTCAACAAAAATGGCCGTTCATTAAACGGGGGTTGGGTTGTTAATTTAATGTTGATATTTTGGTTCTAAGCCCAATATAACGTAAAGCAGTAGTCAAGTACTAAATAATGGGGCTTGGCTCTGCTGTGATTTTTACGTTAGAGGAGTTGAAGAAAAGGAATGAAAGGAAAAAAGGTATTAATTGTTGGTGGGAGTACAGGTATTGGCCTCGCATTGGCAAAACGCGTAAGTGAAGATGGAGGTGAGGTATTAATAGCCTCGAGATCTGCATTTGACAAACAAGCTAGCATTAGAAGTCAGCCATATCTTGAAAGTTGTACTTGTTATTCGGTTGATATTACGGTTGAAAGTGAGATTAAAAACCTACTTGAGAAAATAGGAAAAATTGATCATCTTATTTTTACTGTTAAGTCTCCACTCATTGTTTCTCCATTTTTAGAACTCGACCTCAAAGAAGTTCGTCATGCTTTCGATACTAAGTTTTGGGGGCAGTATAGCTTTGCTAAATTGGCTCACCAATATATTAACGATGGCGGGAGTATTGTGTTTTCGTCGGGAACATTAGGTAAACGCCCTTACAATGGGTACTCAACATTAAGTACGATAAGCGGTGCAGTTGAGTCACTTGGGAAGGCTTTGGCAATTGAGCTTGCTCCTATTCGGGTCAATACCGTTTCACCAGGATTTAAAACATTGAAAGAGTTGGAGGAAAAAATTCCTCTAGGTCTTGGAAGTGATTCTCAAATTTCCAATGCATATTTGTTTTTGATGAATGACAGTTATATAACGGGCGCATCGATAGTGAGTGATGGTGGGGCTATGCTCGTTTAGGAGTGACCTACAATGCTAAGAAAAACCCAAGAGCCTTGGCTCTTGGGTTTTACGTTAAAGCAGCAATTAATTCGCTTTTGTCGCTTTATATTTGATAGTTACATTGTAATAAGGGAATAGGCCGCGCAGGCGGAAATTCCATTTACCTTCTGCAGGCTCGTCAAATACACAGCTTTCTTCACTCCCCCAAAGGTATGGACGACAGTCGTACTTGAAGAAGTTTGGCATTTTCTTATGGCGCACATATAGGTCTGCTTCGCCTTGACCTGTGATTGACACTTCTAGTTTATCAAAGCCCGCTGGTAGCTCGATTGAGCGATGTTGCCACCAGAACCAACCTGCAAGGCCTGTAAACTCGCCTTCAATAATCGTCGGCTCTTTAGCAAGGTTTAGGTCGATAACCACTGGGTCATGATCCGATGCGCGATAAGCGTGTGTTGCGTAAAGACTTGCTTTGTGAGTATCTGACTTGTACTCAGTGTTGTAGTCTAGCGCAACGGGTTCGTCAGCATTGATATGCCAATCCGTTACTGACTTTACTTTTTCCATCATCGTGTTTGAAGCAAAGGCGTGATCTAGGCTACCGATACGCCCTTGATACACGTATGAGTAATCTAAGCTACTGCCATGAAGCGTTTGCTTAATGTTAGCATAACCATTCTCGACATAGGTGTTGATTGGATCTTCCTGAGCGTACGCGTTCATGTCACCTAGAATAATCACATCATCTTCTGCAATCCCTGTCGGATTTGTACCAAGCCAAGTTGCTAGGGTATTAACCGCTGTGACTCGAGTTTGGTTCCAACAACCTTGACCATCATTTTGGTCTTGATCTAAGCCCTCAGCTTTTGAACAACTGCCTTTAGAGCGTAAGTGAGCCATTACCACAGTGAAGACTTCGTCGCCGTTTGCCTCTTTGAAAGTTTGTACGACAGGAGGGCGGTTACCGTAATCAAATGGTACGGCTTCGGTAAATGCTGGCGTGCCTACTTCAGCTACTTTGTTACTACGATAGATGATACCGGATGTAATTGCATCCCCACCTACTTGATCAACATTTAGGTTTACAAATGCGTAAGTATTAGCAGAGTCTGCTGCATTTAAAGCGTTAACGAGGTCGGCAATCGCACTAAACTCACCAAAGCCATCGTTCTCTACTTCTAGCAGACCGATAATATCGGCATCGAGCGCCGAAATTGCAGCAACCGTTTTTGCTTTTTGGCGTTCAAACTCTTCTAGATTGTCAGCGCCTCGTGACGTTGGGAAACCTGCACCTTGACCGTCACCATTGAAGTAGTTTAATACGTTGAAGCTAGCAATACGTAAATCTCCACGCACTTCTACCTGAGGTGCTTCTGTACGTAGATTAGTATGAACAAAGTTTGGTGTTGATGTTGGGTGAATACGGTATTGGCTATAACCATATCCCATTACACCCTCAAGGCCCGTCACAGAATCGCCCAGTCGTAAGGTGTTATAGGCATCAAGTGTGGGTGATGGGTAAGGAATAACCTCAGGGTTTTGTACTGATGAACCATCATCAAGTAAAATTTCTTTGCGCTTGTTCTCTGCTTCTAGCTGGTTTGCTGCATCTCCAGGAGTTGCTACTTGAGTGCTTTGATACAAACGTTCAGTACCTAGGCGTACTTCGCCGTAACGTGCAAGTCCGTATGTATCGTTAACGACCAACTCATTTGAAATCGAAACCAACATGCCCTCGTAGGCTTCAAGGCCATTCTCTGCAGGTAAAGTAACGGTAGTCGCTGAAGCCGTTGCAGAACCGCATAGCTCAATTGCGTCGACGTTAATAAGTTGAGTTTGACCATACTTCTCTTCAACTTTACCACGTAATTTAACCACATCTCCTGTGCTTACTGGAGTTGCGGTATATACGACAAAAATACCTTCGGAAGTATTATTATCAGCATCATAGTCAGTGCTTTCTTCTTGAAGGAAGAAGCCGCCAAGCCCTGCATCTGATTGTAGGCTTGCAGTGACAACAGCTTGAACTTCAACCGTTTCTCCAGCCAATGGACTTGCATCGCCTGCGCCCTGAATGGCACTTATCAAGGTATTATTTTCGCCACAAATAACTGGCTCTGGCTCAGGTACGTCACCGCCATTAATGTGGATACCTAGGTTGCTAAAATCGTCCTTCGCAAGTGCAAGCCATTGTCCAGTGCCAACAAATGCAGAAGTTGCATCGGTGCGGCCAGTTGTTATTGCAGGATCTCTGACAAGCGTTTTATCTTTTGTTCTAATATCGCCATCAATCCATTCACTACCTGGGTCGACACCAACCTGACCTAGGCTATCAACAACTGCACCATTGAGCGTAAGCGTAACGGCATCATCACCATTAAACCAGCTACTTGTGTTTGTTAACTGTGCTTTTGCAATGATCTCTGCTGCTGAGTCAGCATGAGCAATAACATAAGTTGATTTAGCCGCAAGTTCACCACTTAGTTCTATATTCGTGCGAGCTTCTGTTGCGCCATTAAAGAAAAAGTTGACTGAGTAACCAGTTAGATTGACAGCTGCATCACTACCATTGTAGAGCTCAATGGCTTTGTTATAACTGCTACCTTCAACATACTCAGAGATAATCACTTCTGCTTGTGCATTTAGGCAAGCTAATGCAATAGCTGAAGCTAGGATAGATTTTTTAATCATTTTTTAATTTTCCCGTGTATTAGAATTATCCGAATTTTTATTCGGACGCAGTATTTTAAGCGCTATTGATGACAATTCAATTAAACTTCACGGTTTGTTTACATTGGTTTACACTAAATTGTGTGTTGAAGGACAAAAGTCGTTGAATTTTATGCCATATTCAAACGTTGCCAGTGAGCAAGTATGTGTATATTTCGTGATGCAACGGTTGCGCTATACTCAATTAGGGTCGGAGCAAACATTTATGGCAAAGTTGTCAGCCAACTTAGTTTGAAGGTAAAAGTGGGAGAGAGTGGACATGGCGATAAAAAGTTTAAGACAGTCATGCCTCCTGCTTATTGCCCTGTCGTGCACATCATCTGCAAATGATGCCATAGTGGGGGCGCATAATGTTTGGCCTCCCTATGTCATTGATGAAGATTCTGGTTTTACTGTAGATTTAGTTCGTGCGGCATTTAAGGCAGAGAATCAAGATTTTGAAATGCTTATTACGCCTTTCAGTCGTGCCATGCGAATGGTAGAGAAAGGGCAGGTCGATATTATCCCCGCATTATGGCGTTCGGACAGTCGCGATGAACGTTTTGTTTTTAGCAAAGCTTATTACAGTAACCGGCTTGTACTTATTTCACGTACAGAATCTGAGATTAACTTTGAGCACTTGGAAGATCTAAAGGGGTTGAGTGTATGCGCTATTCGGGGTTTTCGTTCTGAAATTGCGCTCGCGCAGATTTCGCAAATTCGTTTAGAAAAGCTCACAAATTTGACCTCTTGTTTATCACTCCTTAATAAGCAGCGAGTAGAAGCCGTAGTAAGCGATGAGCTTGCCTTTGCCTATTTACGGAGTCAACACACTGAATTTCATCACCTTAAAGTACATCAATCGACCATTGCACAATGGCCTCTTCATATCGGTATTAGCAAATCCCATCCAAAAGCAATGGAAGTTATTGAATTGTTCGATAAAGGCCTTTTACTACTACAGACTAATGGTATTTATAAAGCGACACTTAAAAAGTATCAATTAGATGAGTGAGTAACCGAGCATGCTCGGCTCTATCGCCACAGTGCTTTATCGCAAAAAGAAAGGGGTAATGAAGTGAAACTTCATTACCCCTTTCTAGTGTGGTTTTTAACCTGTTCAGGTCGCTAACGTGTTATAGCTTGCCACCGGCGAATTACTACAAATGCAAGGCTGAGCCAAATCAACCATACCGGCATACTACCACTATCACTCTTGTTCGTGACGGTATCAGTAGGTGCTTTGTTGACTGTAATATTCACACTACCTTGAACACTCGCTTCACCATCTGTGATTGTGTAGGTAACGGTTTCACTGCCAACAAACCCAGCATTTGACTGATAGGTTAAGCTGTAGTCAGCATTAACTGCGACACTACCGTGCTGTGCCGTTGCCTCAGTTACTTGCAGCATATCGCCATCGCTATCACTGTCGTTTGCTAGAACATTAATGGTAATTGGCTTTCCAGAAACAACTGTTGCAACATCGGAAACCGTTATGGGAGCCGTATTGGCAACTACAGTAATTACTACGCTCGCTCCTGCGGTTCCTCCATTACCATCGGTTATGGCGTAACTCAGCGTATCTACTCCGACATACCCCGTGTTTGGTGTATAGTACAGAGTATTATCTGGATTAATTTGTACATCGCCAAAGCTTGCAGAAGCATTTGCCACGGTGAGCATATCTCCATCAGCATCAGTGTCATTCGCTAAAACATCGATAGTAATATTGGTGTTCCACTTCATACTAATTGTATCGTCTAGCGCTACAGGCATCTGATTATTAGATAGCAGTACACCGACACCACCTGGATCCACAATACTACCGTTTGCTTCACCATCGTCATCATTGATACCACCATCTTCTATCTGAAGTTGCACACACCAATGTCCTTCTGTCAGGCCCTCAGACCAGCTTTCATCTCCTGGAGGAGGACAAATGCCAGGCTCACCTTCCGCACTAAAGACGAGGTTATTTGCGTCTTCCACAAAGTTCACCCAAAGACCTGAGGACGCTTTAAACTTACGATATACAGCATCTCTTGGGATAGGTAGGCGCTGTGGCATCACTAGCTGATATACTTGACCTGCTTTCGGTAGCCCGTAAGCAATAAAGTCAAACAAGCCGCCAGTGATTTGTGCATCATCATCGTCACCTAGTTGTGAATTACCCTCGTCATCTGTCATCAGTAGGCCACCGGTTTCACCACTAGCAGTAAACTCGCCCTTACGTAAACAGACTCCAGGGTTACCTTCGACTAAGAAGCCGTCCTGCGTCACTACTTCCTGAGGCATAACGTTACACTCGGTGATAGCGTCTTGGAAATCAGGGATCCCGTCTCCATCATCATCGGCGTAACCCTCTTGACTATCAGGGATAAGATCGCCATCCGTATCTTCCGTATCAGATAACTGTTGCAATGACTGGGTCACTTGAATAAATACGCTCTCACTATCTTGCGCACTACTAGAGTCAGTTGCTGTATGCGTGATCTTGTATGTCCCCGCTTGCAGTTCTTGAGGGTTAAAGCTTAGTTGCAGTGTGTCCTCCGTATATTGATCGGAAGTCATACCTGTTACTTTCCATGCGTTCGTCACTGTGTCGCCAGCATTTGGATCGGCCACCGTTGCAACGACAGATACAATTCCTTCATCTTGGCTAACGGTTAGCCGGTTTTGGTCATTCTGAGTCACAACTAGTGAGACATCCGGCGCAATATTTTGCTCGCTCACTGTAATAGTGGTTTCCCGTTTTGCACCAAGGTTAATACCGTTATTTAAGCTGACCGTGATCGTCTCATCGCCCTCAAACTCACCATCTGCAACTGTTTGAATTGAAATGTTGGCTTTCGTGCCCGAGCTTATCGTCACCGAGCCGCTACTCAAGTCATGATCAACACCTGATATTGCACTACCTGTTACGGTATAATCGACAGTTACAGGATATTGCGGAGCAGGGCCATTTAGTAGCACTTGAATATCTACCTTACTGCCTTCAGCAATGGTTTTATCTTTACTCAACGACACTAGCGGATTCACTCTCAACAACTGTTGATCTGTTCCTAAGTTACCGTCTGCGTCTGTTGCTTGCCAGTAGACGTTATGCTCTCCTGGTGCAAATATGGTTTTACCTTCTGTAAGCGTAACGGGTAAAGGCTCACCGCTGCTATTAAGTGCTGTCGCAGTACCCAGGTTTACCTTGGTAAATAGCCCTGTCGCATTAATCTCTAGATCTGCTGGGGCGGTGACAACAGGAGGTTCACCATTGACTGCACCACTTATTTCTAATAGTGCATTTGCTTTAGCTCGACCACCATGACCATCACGAATGGCGTAGTTCAGAGTAACAGAGCCCGCGAAGTTACTTGGAGCAGTGTACTGCAGAGCATTGTCGACTACGCTGGCGTTGCCTAAACTTGCCTTGACACCTTCAATAACGAGGGTATCACCATCTACATCGGTATCATTCGCTAGCACATCAAGGGTGAATGTATTATTGGCTGAACCATCAAGCTGGAAGCTATCACTATTCGCAATAGGTAAATCATTTACAGGTGTGATAGTCAATGTAACGGTATAGTTATCACTTTGCAGCTCTCCATCGCTCACTGAATAGGTAAAACTATCGTCCCCATTGAAGTCAGCTTCTGGTTGATATACCCAGCCTGCACCGCTGTTGGTTAATGACCCATTTGCTGGCTGACTACCAATTGTCAGCGTTAAGGTATCATCTTCGGCATCTTGTAATGTCGGCAGAATAGTCAAAGACGTATCTTCTTTAACAGTGAGCGAGAGGTTTTCACCTTCTGGTGCCGTATTCTCTGCAACCACTTCAAGGTTAAATGCTGGTAAACTCGCATTGTCTGTACCGTCACTAACGCTGATTTGAATACCGCTAGTCGTACCAATATCTGTCTCTGACGGAGTACCAGATAGCTCACCGGTTGATGCTGAGAATAGAGCCCAGCTTGGCTTATTAGTGATCGTAAAGCTTAATGTGTCCTCATCTTCATCCGTTGCAGCAGGTACAAAGCTATAGTTTTCCCCCACTGTGACTTTTACGCCAGGAGTACCACTTATCGTCGGTAAACGATTGATGTTGACTACGCTTAGCGTGAAGTTAAGGTTTGCGCTTTCATTACCATCACTAACACTGATTGTGATGTTGTATTGCTCACCACCATCATTAAAGGTAGGAGTACCTGTTAGCGTACCCGTTGTACTACTGAATGTAGCCCAATCAGGCGCGTTGGTAATGCTAAAGGAAAGGTTATCATTATCCTCATCGGAAGCACTAGGGGTGAAGCTATAAATTACTCCCTCATTCACAGTGGTTGCTGGCGTACCCGTAATGGTAGGTGCGCGATTTACATCTGTTACAGCGATTGAGAAGGTCAGATTTTGAGAGGCGCTACCGTCACTAACTGTAATGACTATGCCACTGTAAGTACCTGCCTGATTGAAGTTAGGAGTTCCAGTTAACGCCCCAGTAGTTGAACTAAATGATGCCCAGATCGGCTTATTGGCAATAGAGAAGCTTAGGTTGTCATTATCAGGGTCACTTGCGGTTGGTGTGAAATTATAAGTACCGCCTTCAAGCACTGAAGTGGATGGAGAGCCACTAATTGAGGGGGAACGGTTCACATTTACAACATTAATATTAAAGTTCAGCGTTTGTGTTGCGGTACCATCGCTGACTGTTACTACAATACCGTTGTAGTCGCCAGCATCAGTAAAGCTTGGCGTGCCGCTCAAGGCTCCTGTACTGGTACTGAAAGTGGCCCAACTTGGTTTATTGGTGATACTGAAAGTAAGCGTATCTCCATCAGGATCAGAGGCTGTTGGAGTAAAGCTATAACTGCTATTTTCATCAACACTAGTCGCAGGTGTCCCACTAATACTTGGTGTGCGGTTCACGTTAGCGACAGTAATATCAAAATTTAAGGTATCACTGGCTGTGCCATCACTCACTGTAATAACAATACCATTGTATGCACCTGCATCGGTATAACTAGGTGTTCCCGTTAAACTACCGGTTGAGGTGCTAAAGGTTGCCCAGCTTGGTTTATTGGTGATGCTAAATGTTAAGGTGTCGTTATCTTCGTCGGTTGCGATAGGCGTAAAACTATATGCAACGTTTTCGTTGACGGTCGCCGCTGGAGTACCGCTGATAACCGGTGCTTTATTTAACTCAACAACAAAGCTAAATGTTTGATTGGTAATTGCGGTAACACCGTCTTCCAAGCCATCCTCTAGTGAAAAGACAAAACTGTCACTCGCATTTTGAGAGTCGTCGTGGGCATAAAATAAGTTGCCATTTTCAATATCAGCTTGTGTGAACGTACCATTGCTGCCGAGCGCTTCACCACTGTCTAAGCTGTCATTACTGTTGGCATCAACAAAGAGGCTTCCGTGACTTGGCAAGGTAGTTACTGTGTACGTTAAACCTGTACCACTGTCATCAACATCGCTTGCAGACAGAGCTGAACTCGTGATGTTTATTGTTGTACCACCATCTAAGGTTAAACCCGTGTTAGTTGCGACAACGGGCGCATCATTGACGTTTGTAACCGTAATGGTAAAGCATTGCTCGCTGGTTTCAGTACCGTCGGAAACAATTAAACAAATATAGTGATCGCCAACATCGTCATTGCTAGGCGTACCCGTCAACGTCGTCTCTGCCGGTGATATTTTTCGAATTCGATGGTTGCCGGTATCTGCAACATAAACGATGCCATTGCTGTCTACTGCAATACCAAAGGGTTGGCTGAAGCGTGCCACACTCGCTAAACCATCTGTACTTCCTGAGACTCCGGCACTTCCTGCAAAAGTGGTTACTACGCCTGCACTGGTTATCTTGCGAATAGTGTGGCCCGTTTGCTCGGATACATAAAGGTTATCGGCGCTGTCTAGTGCGATATCGTATGGCTTATTAAAGCTTGCTTGCGTTCCTGTGCCATTAGCCGAACCCGCCGATCCCGTTCCTGCAAAAGTGGTTACAACACTTGCCGAGGTGACTTTACGAATAGCGTGATTGTTGCGGTCCGCTATAAATAGGTCGTTGTTGCTACTACTACCGCCATTATAGGGGAAGTTGAATTTTGCCGATGTTCCTGTTGCATCAGTAAACCCAGAAGACCCTTTACTACCCGCAAACGTGGTTACGACGCCTGCAGGGGTTATTTTACGAACGATATGAGGGTTCGTTTCTACGACAAATAGATTTCCGTTGCTGTCAATCATGATACCTGTTGGTGCAGCAAAAGTGGCTGCTGTGCCAGTTCCGTCCGTGCTGCCAGGAGAACCACTGCCTGCAAAGGTAGTTACTACTCCTGCCGGGGTGATCTTACGGATTTTATTGTTTGAAGAATCTGCAACATAAACATTGCCAGAAGCGTCAACTGTTACGGCTTTGGGAAAGTTAAATGAAGCAGCACTACCAGTGCCTTCATCAGAGCCTGCGGTTCCAGAACCAGCTAGTGTAGTGACAACGCCCTCAGGTGTAATTTTACGGATCACATGGTTACTGTAATCGGCAACATACACATTGTTGTTACTGTCGGTTGCAACGTCATAAGGAGATTTAAATGAGGCGGCAGTCCCAGTTCCATCGGCATAACCAGAGCTTTGACCTGCAAGTGTAGACACCGTTGCTTCTGTGCTTGTATTTAAGCTTAGCCAACTTGGAAGCGGGGTGCTAGCCGAGACAGAAACGGTGACATCATCTTTGTCAGGGTCGCTGGTGGCTATTGAATATTTGTACACTGAATCCTCAGTTGATGCAGTGACCGCTGTGGAAGTAAAGGTTGGCTTATCGTTGACTGCCGTGACGTTCACGGTGCTGGTTGCTGCATCACCATCAACGGTACCATCATTCGGCGTAACCGTGAGCGTCATTGCCGCTGTGTTGTCGGTTTCCGTGGTGATATTTAGCTTAGTCGTCACATCGAGATAGGTATTAAGCGCAGTCGCTGACCCACTTAATGTCATACTTGCAGTGCCACTTCCTGCCACTGTGACGCTGCTCACTGTGCCATTACCATCGGTGCTTGCGATGGTGCCACTGTCCAGAGCCAAGGTAACCGTTAAGTTGTCATCTTCGTTATCAGCTAAGACGACCGCTGATAGATCAACCGTTGTTGCGACATCTTCTGTCACAGTAAAGCTTGCTGGTAAGTTACTAATTGTAGGTGCGGTATTGGAAATATTGGCATCTAAATAGGCTGATTCATGCCATGCGACACAAATTAAATTCAGTGCGTTGTTACAGGGCACACTGCCTATTAAGGTATACCAACTGCCGTTTTGGTTGGCAACACCTTTGACAGTATTAGAAGGTGAGGTTCCGCCCGAACAGTTATTCGCAGCGTTAAAAGTGCCTCCCGAATCGGAGAAACTCCAAAAATACTTAACGTTGCCCGAATTTTCTAGCATGTCGGATGCATTACTATTAAGGGCGCTAAGTGTGCCGTTGACAAAGTCATCCCAATTGGCGTCAGCAAGCTTAGTGCCTCCGCTATTAAAAACATTAACACTAGGTAGGCTGTAATTAGTGTCAAGGCTGGCGATGTCATCGGATGCAGAGAATGAAATTACAGCATGTGCTCTAACCGGTCCATTACTTACTGCTGTTGAAGCAGAACTATCAATAATATTGTTTAGACGGTTATGCTTGCGTAGAAATTTACTTTTGCATAGGGCATCTGCTGTGGTTCTTGCTTCTGCAGCAGTTGCTCCAAAGTAACCATTGCCCAGTTCACTAGTTTGATCCGCGTAATCAAATACAATAAGTTTATCAGAGGCTGGTAGCTCAGTGCCGTTACTAACATAGTAAGCTTCGAACACTTCAGGTCTTATCGAGTTACTCGCAGGCAATAACGCAACAACGCCGTTGTAGCTGGCAAGATCACCTCCAGAGAGCGTAACATGGTAAATTGAACTATTACCTGAGTCGACGGTGACTTGTGTGATTGATGCGGTTGTTTTACTACCTGTATCAATAGTTGTGTCGTTATTGGTGTCTTTTTCATCGCCCAGAATCGTAAAGTCACTGGCGGTTGGCGCAACGGTATGTGCGTTAACAAAGGTGACTTTAAAGACTAATTCATCTGCATTGGTAGTTTCGTCAGTTGGTGTGAGCCTTTCGACTTTTTGCCAATTTTCGAGTGCAAATGCGGATGAGGTTAAGGCGAAAAATATACTGCCAGCTATGCAGCTGTTAGAGACAATCTTACGAACACGGCTTAAAAGTGAGCGCTGTGTAATCATAATGACCCCTGAGTGGTTCAGTTACTAGGTTGATAACATTAATAGAACTGCTTCGGATGACATCTCTGTGGGTTTTTTATACAAAGATGTCATTTGAGTGTAGTTGATGTTTTGAAGCTTGGAATGACTCTTCTAAAAATTCGTAACCTAAAACAGAAACTTAGAAAAAATTCTCGTTTTATTTATAACAACAGCTTTATGTCTATCAAAATAAAAAAATAAGAAAAAAATATTATCTAATGTTGGTTTTTTGTATTTCAAAGCATGTGTTTATGTAATTGTTTAATGGTTATTGATTTGTTAATTGCAATTTTCATGTTCTCGCATATGGCGAGCAAGGATTCAGTTGCTAGAGGAGTTCATTCATTGCTGAAGCTGAAATACTACTCGGTGTTTATGCTATTTCTTAGTAAGGCTACTTGTTAGTAAAACTAATGCATACGTATTCAGTAGATTGTTTAGCTAGGAATTCTATATTGTTAATCTTGTGTGAATAAGAGGCGCAATAATGAAAAATATAAAACTAAATCAAATTGCAGCGGGTGTGTTGTTAACATCCAGTTGCGTTACACCTGCACATGCAGCTGAAGGCGACCCAACAACATTCGTTCATTTATTCGAGTGGTCTTGGGCAGATGTTGCGACGGAGTGTGAAACATTTTTGGGGCCAAAAGGCTACGCGGCTGTGCAAGTATCGCCACCCAATGAGCATATCACAGGTGATCAATGGTGGACTCGTTATCAGCCAGTCAGTTATGAGATAGCGAGTCGTAGTGGTAGTCGAGCCGAATTTGCCGATATGGTCGCAAGGTGTAAATCTGCCGGAGTAGACATCTATGTTGATGCCGTTATAAACCACATGGCCCATGGCAGCGGCATCGGAGTTGCGGGTAACGCTTTTGGCAACAAACAATATCCTATCTATAGTCCACAAGATTTTCATAACACCTGTGCAATAAACCCTGAAGACTACGGTAATAATGCATGGCGAGTACAGCACTGCGAACTCGTGGGGCTTCATGATTTAGACACCGATGCGAGCTACGTACAAAATACCCTAGCGGGCTTTTTGAACGATTTACAGTCTCTGGGCGTGGCAGGGTTTAGGTTAGATGCAAGCAAGCACATGCCTGCAAGTGATATTGGCGATGTGTTAGCCAAGTTAAATCAACCAGCGGTCGTTTTCCAAGAGGTGATTGATCAAGGAGGTGAGGCGGTTTCTGCTTCTGAATATCATCAAAATGGCTTAGTCACCGAGTTTAAATACAGCATTAAACTGAGTGAGACATTTAAGCAAGGCAAGTTGGCTTGGTTAAAAAGCTTTGGCGAAGCTTGGGGTATGATGCCAAGTTATAAAGCCGTGGTATTTACAGACAATCATGACAACCAACGCGGGCACGGTGGTGCAGGCTCTATCGTTACCTTTCATGATGGCAAACTGTATGATTTAGCAAATGTATTCATGCTGGCATATCCTTATGGTTATCCTAAAGTGATGTCGAGTTACGAGTTTAATGGTGACACCGATGCTGGTGGCCCTTCGGTGCCTGTTCATCAAAACGCTAACCTCAACTGTACTAGCCAACTATGGCTGTGTGAGCATCGTCGCCCAATGATTGCAGGTGCGATGCAGTTTAGAAATCATACTAATGGCAATTGGACGGTGGCAAATTGGTGGGACAATGGTAATAACCAAATTGCATTTTCCCGAGGTGATTTAGGCTTTGTCGCTATTAACCGAGAATCTTCTAGTATGGTTCAAAGCCTGCAAACGGGGCTTTCAGCGGGCACCTATTGTGATGTGCTAAGTGGAGGTATCGGCCAAGGAAACTGCGCGGGTAGAAGCATCGAAGTTGATACCAATGGTTACGCACAAATTAATTTAGCTGCTATGGATGCCTTAGCCATTCATCATCAAAGTAAACTGGCAACACCACCAGAGATTGGTGATTGGCAACGCACATTAGTCTTTATTAAAGCAGAAACGCAATCTGGTCAGGATATGTTCGTCCGAGGTGGCCTTGATCATGCCGCAGCATTGCAGCGCGGGATTGATTGTAGCGCTGACCCTACGCTTTGCTCTTTACCTGTCAAACATTTGAACATGCGAAACATGACAACTGCGTCTTGGAAAGTGGCTGATAACAGGCTGGATTGGCTAGCGGCTGAAGCCGGGCAGTCTAGTGGCGCCGAAGGGAGCCCTCTGGATTGGACAACCAATATTTGGCCTCCTAGCTGGGGCGCGGAAAAGCGTTACGATAGCGATGGTTTTGGCGTCATGTCACTCAATCAATGGGGAGCACATTACTGGTTGCTGGAAGTAGAAATGGACTGTAGCAAAACATTCAACGGTTGGTTTGAAGTAAAAGCATTCGTGAAAAATGGTCAAGGCTGGGAAGGGGATATTAACCAACAAGACACGCCATACACGAGCAATAATCACTTTGCTCAATGCGGAAAATTGAACGTGTTTGAGTTTGGCACAAACTCAGCCTCTATCTCTTCATTATAATAAAGATGGACTAGGGCTAACCTAGTCCAGATTTACATTCCTCTGTTCTGTAAAGATTACATCCAATCAATACACTAATCTTTAATGTTTATATATTTCATAAGGTTATATGATGGTATTGATTCTGCATAAGTATCCGCATCTACCTCTACACCAGCAACGTATTGAAGGAGAGAATGATGACGGAGTCAGACAATATTTCAGTCGCGATCTTAGCCACTGACGGGTTCGAACAAAGTGAGCTAATTAAACCTAAGCAGGCGCTTGAAAGCGCTGGATTTAATGTTGATATCATTTCATTAAAAAAGGGAGATATTACCGCTTGGGATGAAGACAATTGGGGTGAGAAAGTCGCCGTTGATTTAACCTTGGATGAAGCCATACCCAGTAAATATGCGGGGCTCGTTTTACCAGGCGGGTTATTCAACCCAGACAGACTAAGGCAGGAAAAATCTGCGGTTAAATTTATTCAGGCCTTTTCACAGTTTGGAAATAAGCGTCCAATTGCGGCGATATGCCACGGCCCTTGGCTGTTAATCGAAGCCCAGTTGGTAGAAGGTAAAACGCTTACCTCTTTCCCTAGTATCAAAACCGATCTTAAAAATGCAGGCGCAGACTGGATTGACCTTAAAGTTGCGGTAGACGACAACTTGATCACAAGTCGCAATCCAAATGATCTTGATGCTTTTAATGAAGCAATTATTGAGGCTCTGCAACAAGATACTATCAATTAATCGAAAGAGTGGGTTTGTGCCGTTTCAAGCAGACGCTAATTGGTATAAATAAGGAGAAGATAATGTCAGACATAAAGAAAACTTTTTGGGAAGCGCTAGACAGCAGCCCCAATGTGATGATTGGTTTGAGTGATGACAATAATCACCATGAGCCAATGCGAGCACAGTTGGATAAAGACGCCAACGGCGAGTTTTGGTTTTTTACCAGCAAAACAAATCGTATTGCTAAGTGTGGCAAAGCAACCGCACAATTTTCCAGTAAAGGGCATAATGTATTCGCTTGTATTCGCGGACACTTAATCGAAGAAACAAGACAAGACGTACTTGATGCCCATTGGTCAAGGCAGGCAGAGAGTTGGTTTGAAAAGGGTAAAGATGACCCAGAGCTTATCATGCTCCGTTTTGAACTGGACGATGCTGAAATTTGGCATGTTAGCCCTGACTTGAGCGGCTTATTAAAACTAGCCGTGGGCAAAAATGTGGAACCGGAAGAAATGGGTGAGCGAGAAACCATCCGCTTTAGGTAGCTATATCACCCAATGTAAAGAAACAACTAGGGCGCAAAGACGGTACTTGTTTTTGCGCCTTAATTGCTGCCATTCTCTCAAAAATGTTCCCAAACGTATTGTTAGTAGTTTAAATATTTAGGACTTAGGGGAATTCTCTGGACAACGGCTAACACTGTGATAACAATGAATGTATTGATTTAAAAGTAAGCTGTTTTAGCGAATTCAGGAGTTTACATGGCCACCGAGGGTACCTTTGATAATTGGCAACACGCCTTATCTGCCAGTTACGAGCAATTAATCAATCAACTTGTGACTCATACGCCGCAACTATTGGGCGCGGCACTCATGCTGTTTGTCGGTTGGATAGTGGCCTGGCTATTGAGCAAGCTGACTATTTCGTTATTTAAGCTTTGCAATCGTGCATTGGCGGGTTTAAGTCAACGAGTGCAAACCGAACAAACGCTTCAGCTAAATCTAAAACACGCTCGATTAATAGGGAAAACCGTGTTTTGGGTCACGATGATGTTTTTTATCGCAGCGGCCACATCCAGCCTTGGCTTAAACTTCTTCAGTGATTGGATCTCCTCGCTACTCAGTTACTTACCAAATCTACTCGCTGGGATATTTATTATTGTTGGTGGTTATCTGCTTGGCAATTTGGCCAGTGCCATGGCAAGAGCCGGAGCGCAGTCCGTTGGGTTTGCGCGAGTTGAAGTCGCGGGTAACATAGCCAAGCTCGCGATTCTATTTACCGCAACGGTAATAGGTATTGAGCAATTAGGGATCAATATTCAATTTGTGACCAATATGGTGGTGGTGCTGACAGGCGTATTGTGTGCAGGAGTTGCGTTGGCCTTTGGTCTTGGGAGTAGAGAGCTAATCGCAAATACCGTCGCGGCAAAACAAGCGCTGCGTCACTGTCGGATTAACGATCAAATTGAAATTGCAGGCGTTTCAGGTACGCTCACCGAAATCACAGCAACGATGCTAGTGATTGAAACCCAAAAAGGGAGAACCCTAATACCGGCAAGGCAATTTTTAAAAGAATCGGCACATATTACCGCGACACACAGCCATTCAAGTAAGCAGTAGGGAGGCTCTATGTCAGCGTTAAACCTCAAAATTGCGCAACACTTTTTACAAGAAGAGCCAGCTGGCGCCGCGCGCTTACTTTCTTTGCAAACGCCAGATGTCGCTGCCAAGTTACTAAAAACGTTATCAAATGAAGTTGCTTTAAACGTGCTTAAAGTCATGCAGCCCCGCAGTGCAGCGGAAATTCTGATAACGCAAACGGATGTGGATATTGCTAGGTGGCTTGGCAAAATGAAGTTGGCTGATATTGCAGCTATCTTTAGGCATTTACAGGATGAAGAACTTGCCCGTTTTCTTAACCTCATCTCAGTAAGACGACAAACACTCTGTAAGATGTTGATTAGCTACCCTGATTATACTGTGGGTGCATGGGTTGAAACGGACGTATTAATTCTTGAAGAAACAATGACAGTTGAGGAGTCACTGCTGCGCTTAAAAAAACGTGACTATATCGGGTTTACGCTAGTTTATGTGGTAAATCAGCATCGCCATGTGGTGGGTCAGCTATCACTAACTCATTTGCTTCGCAAAGCGCCGCAACAGAAAATTGCAGATTTAATGGATACTCACGTTGTTTCTCTAAGTGGTTATACCGAGTTGCATAGTGCATTGAAATCGCCCGTTTGGGCGCAACAAGATCAGGTTGCGGTTGCTAATCGAAGTGGTGATTTTATTGGGGTATTGCCACATCACAGGGTGAGAAGTGCACTGGGTCGAATGGATGAAACAAAAGACAAGCCAAGCGAATCTTTAGATTTGTTAGATGCCTACACCAGTTCGTTTGCCAGTATGTTAGATACATTGGTGCCAGTTAAGGTCAAGGGGAAATAAGCGATGAGCGTAGCAAAAGATACATTAGAGTCAGCGGTAGAGCAGCTCAGTGATGAGTTTTTAAATAAGTTTCCGCTCAAAAGTGCGCAGCTCCTTGGCACTTTACCTCCAGACGAAGCCGCTGAATTATTACAACAGCAGGCACAACATATCATTTATCGTTTATGGAAATATTTGCCGCCGGGAGCCGCTGAACAAATTTTCCAGCAATTCCCTGTGGAATATCAAGCACAATTTATCGCGAGCCTAGATAGCCATATTGCGGTCGGGCTTTTGAACAAGCAGTCGCAGGAAGCGCAGCAGGTGCTACTCGCTAAATTAAAGGAGCAGCATTCAACCATAGCGAATGAACTTAGCGAGTTGCTGGTTTTTCCTGAAAATACCGCTGCGAGAATGATGAACAAAAAGGTGCAAGCGTTTTACTCAGATACAACACTACGTGAAGTGCTCGCGCAACTGAAACGATTAGACGGTAAAGTGCCAGACGTCATCTACGTATTAAATGAGCAGCAGGATTTAGTGGGCGAGACTACACTCAATGTTTTAGTGGGAAGCTCCTCAAGTAAAACGCTAACGCAGGTTGCGACGCCGATCCGAGTCACGCTAAATGTGATGGATCATAAAGATCAGGTCGTGGAAGCGTTTGAAGGGCACAAAGTGCGAGCAATTCCAGTACTTGATGCGCAGCAACAGCTAGTTGGGCAGATCCGATTTTTTGATGCCTATCAGTCAACCAAAGAAGATTTAGCGAGTGATATGCAGACCATGGTAGGTGCAAGTAAAGACGAAAAAGCCCTATCAAGTAGTTGGTTTGCAGTAAAGAAACGGCTTCCGTGGTTACAAATTAACTTGTTAACCGCATTTGCAGCCGCTGCCGTAGTGGGGGCATTTGAGGGATTGATTGCTCAAGTTACCGCTTTAGCTATTTTGCTGCCAGTAGCAGCTGGGCAGTCGGGTAACGCAGGGGCTCAAGCTTTGGCTGTAACGATGCGAGGCTTAACACTACGAGAAATTTCAACGCGACACTGGTATCAGGTGATGCTAAAAGAAATGATGGTTGGGCTGTTAAATGGCATAGCAATAGCGGTTACTTGTGGCATTGGCGTATATTTGTGGAGTCAATCACTCGGCCTTGCACTTGTTATTGCGCTGGCGATGATATCGTCTCTTGTCATTGCGGGAAGCTCAGGCGCCATTGTACCAATAGCATTGAAAAAATTTGGACTTGACCCTGCGCAATCTTCATCAATTGTACTTACGACAATTACAGATATAGCGGGTTTTATGTCATTTTTGGGGATTGCGTTGTTACTGTCAGATATGTTGCCGAAAGGCTAAGTGAGGAGTGGGGGAGTTCGTAGAGCTAGTGCAGGCACTAGCTCTGAGCAATACGTATTAGTTAACTACTACGTTGCTTGCTTGAGGACCTTTCTGGCCTTCTTCAACTGTGAAAGACACTGATTGGCCTTCAGTTAAAGTTTTGAAACCGTCAGAAACGATAGCACGGAAATGTACGAATACATCTTTACCGCCGTTTTCTTGAGTGATGAAACCAAAACCTTTCTCTTCGTTGAACCACTTAACTGTGCCGTTTACTGTGTTAGACATAATTGAAACCTTTTTCAAAAAATTAAATATGTGGTGAAAATCACCGATAAAGCGATAGATAAAACTTAGCTAGTAACGCATTGGTATATCTATAAACGACTTTTTAAAAAAAAGAGTATCAAGAAAAAACAGTGCAGCAGTAGTAAGTGCTCTAAGTATCTAAAGCCTGCATATAGTATAGCGTTCTGACGGCGCTGTCCAATGAAGTTTGCAACTTTTTTGTTTAAAAAGTGAGCAAAAATGAATTTTGAGCGGATTTATTGGTGTAACTTTGATTGGAATGGACGAATTTGAAAGATGTGTTTTCTAGTCTTGTGTGTTTAAAAGCTACTGTTGTATAAGACTTCACTTAGCGGTATTAGAGTGAATACCTATTTGCTCGGAAGCGCTAAGATATAACGCTTCCAAACTTTTAACTACTTGTATCTGTTGATCTCGACTCGGATCACCCCATCTTCGGGCGTTGAATTAAAATAGAAGGGGTGATCTTGCCAGCGTTCATCACTCCCAAATATTTCACCAACAGCCGCTGCGGTTTCGATTGGTTCGTCTTTATTGATATATATATCCACTCGACAGGCCGTTTCACGGCAATCAATATTAGTTACGCGCAGCTTGTTTAGGATTTCGTTTTCCATGAAAAAATAATGAATTTGATCGGAAAATTCGAATGCCCAGGTTTCGTCTACAGATTGCTCGTTAAACCCTTTATCTTTGGAAGGCGTGATTGTTCTTTCGTCACTTTCTTTAGGTGTTTTAATTTCAGTATATTGGTTAGTGCTATTCTCATCTGCAAACTTACCAGTAGGCTTTGGCTTGCTGATAGCTACTTCTTCGAGGTGTGGCTTTACATTGTCGGAAGCCTTAATGTTGCTGGAGAGAGCAGCGAAACGCTCCTCCAAATTATCTCGCTCAAGCTCTAAGTCTGAGATTACCGTATTCAGATAGATAGAGTAAGCAGCTAATAAAATAGTCCCTATTGCTGTAAGGTATCGCATAGTAAATCCTTGTTTATTTTGTAATTATTGTATTTTTAATAGTTTTTTATATCATTCAGTCATGGTAAACGGAACTGAGCTAATAGTGTTTTAGTTTCTAAACTATCAAATTGCCCACCAATATGCAGTATGTGTTGGCTAGATTTGTTAAAGATAAAAAGCTCATCAAAACTACGAGTGTTGTTGGTCAGCGATACGGCCAGCCAGTCTCCAGTGTTAAATATGGCAATGTCGTTAGGTGATAGAAGCTCATGGACTTGATAGGCAATATTGTAATCAATGGCTGGCTTATCTTTGTTTTTCAATGCGATAAAATAAGGCGCAAGATCAAGTTCATACTTGCTATGTAGACCACCGGTAATATTCTCAGCCGTTTGTAACTGAAAAATGAGTTCGCCATGCTCCGTTGTAACGGTGAATGAGGGGTTTGGGCTTAACGCTGGCAATAGATGATAACTAGATACCTAACAACAAAAGCCATTACGGCTTTTGTTGTTGATCTGTTTTATGTATTACCTCATCGCTGTCATCTTCATCATCGTCTTCCTGTTCGGGCCGTTGATTTTCTACAAAAATGGTGGCGAATAAGGTAGTTACAACACAAGAAAGCAGAATACTTTTTGCGTAGGGGTAACTTTTGTAAACCCAATTCCAGCTCCAGAAGGGCTTAGCCGTTGCTTCTGAGACGCCAAAGATATAATCCATATTTCGGAACAAGTTTTCTACAAACGCGGCTGAGTCTACAATGATAAATAACATGTAGATACCGTACAATAAAATGTCGGCATGGGTAATGTAAATGGCGCGCCAGTTATTTGGTTGGAAGCGGCGCATAAACAATAAAGAGTACATCACTCGTTTTCTTAGTATTAAAAGAACCGGTACATCAACACAGAAGTGCATTAAATAAATCATAAAATTCTTTTTATACGGCGGTTCCTCTCGCATATAGATGTCAATCAACTCAAATAAGGCAAACTCGATTATGGTAAAGAGAAATATCACCGTGATGATATGCACGATATTTACTTGATTTCTATAACAGGTAGCAAGAGTCGTCATCACGACAAGAGTAGCTATACCATAAAACAACTCTGTATTGAGATGTATATATGACAATAACCCAGTAAACAGCAATGCTGCAATATAGAAGAGCCAAGACGTTTTCATTATTTATTCCTTGCTGTCCTTTACTCGTTTAGTATTATTTCAAACTTTCGTCTTAGCATGAAGAGAGTTAGCTTAAACAGATAACATTGTGAAGTCACAAGGTATCGTGCTTTACCCTCTTGGATCTTCAACTTGGTGTCCACCAGAACCCCCATTGACACGCTTCAAATCTCTATCGTTTATTAGTAATTTTGTTTCACCGTGCATACTCGCAGCACCTGTATCTTCATGTTGGTGTCCTCGATAGCCCCGATTGTTCTGCTGCAGGTCCTGACAATTCAGCACAGAACTGAACTGATTGTAAACATATTCACTCTGCAAGTTTTTATAATGGTCTAAACCTGAACCACCCACTATTCGGTACAGTTGTGACTCCGCCATAGTATTACCGTTGCGATAGCACTGAGTTGCTACAGCGCGATGTTTGTTACGACTAGCGTGGTTAAGTAAGCGCACGCGAGTGCCTTGTTTTATTTTACTCACAAATTGTTTTATCGTGATAAAGCAAAAGGTTAGTATGCCTGCTGTCACATTTTTGAATAGCTGCATGTTGATTTCCCTTCAGGATTATTTTCGGTGTTTTGGTTAGCACTACTCTATCGCGAAACGTCAAAAATGAGAATAACTTGTTGCTTATTTTGTAAACAAGTGAAACTAAAGATGTTGTATTAAAAGGTGGATGTTAACACACTAATCTTCCTGACCTTTTTGGTTTTTGCGCTTTTTTGCAGGAGAAGGGCTTTCTCGCCAGAGCTTTACGTCTTGCATCTTTGTGCGTAGGTCCATAAAGTAGTCTGTAATTGGATTAACATCCATACCACAGTATGTACTCCATTCTAAAAAGTACTCGAATGAAAATTTCCGAATACCTTTTTCATACTCTTCATAGGTTTGTCGCCGGATCCCTACTAAGTCAGCCATCTGCTGGGTGGTTTTATCAGCCGACATGCGCAGTCTTCGAAGATCATCACCTGTACACTTAAATCGGGTTCTGCCCACTCACTTAATCCTTTTTCACTCGGGCTCGCGGATATGCGAAAGTTAAATTTTAACGCCGTTACTGTTTCTATTTTGTAAAATTTGGATTGTAACCGCATGTACCAAATTTGCAAGCTTGTTTTGTTTTTATGTTGCTAAAATGATTTTATTTAAATGTAAGTTATTGAATGGTGGTGTTTATTTAAATTTTTGTTGTGAATTTTTTTGTTCGACAGAATTTTCAGGCGAAGTTTTTGATAAGCTCAGCTTTATAGAATATCGGTTGGTGACAAAGGATTATTATATGGATTACTTACGTCAGTATAACGATCTTAATATTTATTATGAGGCGTTAAAAAAAGCAAGTAAGCAAGGCTCAGATGTGCCAGAGTCCACGGCTAAATGGTTAGCGTTAGTGGAGACCACACTATTTGAGCTACAAGAGCTTGCCTATATGGAGAAGGCATATATGCAAAAGTCTAAAACAATGAGTAATTTAGTCGACCTTGTTTATGCCAGTGCACCAACGATGGAGTAGTGTTTTTAAGCCAAGTATTTTCGGTGGAGGGGATGTGCATTACTGGCATCCCCTTTTTTTAAAATAGGTTAGCAGTTTATTTTACTGGGGGCGATTTCAAACTGCGATAAAATAACGTGGTAACGCGCTCTTCTGGTAGCCAATTAGCATAGTTAAGATTAAGTATTTGTAGCGGACGCGCGGCTACAACTTCTTCCAAGCTTGTATTATTTTTCATTGCATCTAGCATAATCGTTTTCGCTTTTTGTAATAGTGCCAGATAATCTTGTAAATTTTGTTTATCTGTTACAGGGCCATGGCCTGGTATGACGGTGGTCTTGTCGCCTATTTTCTCTATCACATCTTGTACTGCTGCAATGACTCCGTCTAAGGAGCCGCCGCTGTCGACATCGACAAAAGGTAAGCTGCCTAAATTAAAATAGATATCGCCCATATGTACGGCATTTGCTCGGTCAAAAAAGATCACTGCATCGCCATCGGTATGGGCGTGATGATAATGCCACAAGTGAGCATGCTCTTGGTTAAAGTGGAGCTTCATATCACTGCCAAATGTCAAGGTTGGCAAGTAGTCAGAACCGTCACCATGTTTTTGTTCTAACCGCTTGTATACATTGTGATGCGCGATAACATGGCTGCCCGCTTGTGCGAAATTTTCGTTGCCTCCTGTATGGTCGCCATGATGATGGGTATTAATAACAAACTCAGGTGCATTGGGTTGGATTGTTTTGATTTTTGCTTTAATTTGTTCACTGAGTTTAGCGAACTGATCATCGACGATATAAACGCCATCTGAGCCCGAACTTATGGCAATATTACCGCCTTGCCCAAATAGCACATGAAGGCCTCTTGCAACCTCTTGCAACTTAAACTCAACGTCATCAGCTTGTGCGTTTGAAATGTTTATCAATCCAAGCGCGATCGCAGTGAATGAATTTCTTACTAATTTAATCATGATTCATCCTTTTTGTTCTATTTTTTGTTTATTTCTATAAAGCAGTGGCTTAAGGTGTTTTATCATGCGTGCAGATTCATTCGTCTGCCGCTGCTGCGTTGTCTATTACCTGCCTCAATGCAGCATCCATCTTTAGGATAAAATCTTGTTTAAATGGATATTTTTCTTCAAACCCTTTCAAGTACCCAATGTGGGCAGTGCGACGCATTACTATTTTATCTTCAACAATATTACTGGTGTTTAAACTTGGTGTTATCTGCGACATTTTATTAATACCAAGTAAAGTGGAAAGCCGATCATTGACGTAACAATCAACGCGCCCACGTGCGAGCTTTTCGATATTTGAACGTGTGCTTTTGTTTTCCCAAAGTTGAATAAGTCCTTGTTTTTGCGCTTCCATTAGGCTTTCATCTAAGATGATATAACCGGCATTAATGCCAATATTAAGTACTCTTTCTGGTTTTACATGAGGCAAGTGCTTTAAGGTGATCCCTTGATTGCAAAAGGCAACCACCACCTCTTCTTGAAGGGGAATGGAATACGGCCAGATATAGGGGCGTTTTTTGATATGAATATAAGGTGGCATTAATGCCATTGCTTCGCCGGATGCCATTGAGGAAACGCCTCGCTTCCATGGTACCGCTTGCAAGTTAACTTGATATTCATGACTCAGCAAACGCGCTGCTTGCTTTACAATATCGACATAGATGCCATAAAGCTCGCCGTTAATTTGATAACTATAAGGCGGATAAGCATCGTCGACCAAAATGGTTACCTTGATAGGTGCTGAGTATTCAGGTTTATGGGGAACGGCGTTAGATAAGAGCGGCAGAAAAATACAGCAGCAAATAAAAACCAAGCGAAATAAATTCATTTTTCACTTATGTACGTAGTAGTCATTTTTTAAATATAGCCAACAAATAGCGAGTTTGTTAGGTGAGGGTACTAAACTTGTGTTATGGAGAGCTTAGGCTATAAATGCCTAATATTTACTTATTTAATATGCTTCATTGTTGCTTGATTGAAGCACTTAGGTATTGACACTGCTAAAGTATATTTAACCTGAGCTGCGGATAATTAATGCCTTTCTAGCAGCCAGTTTTAGCGCTAACTGCGTTGAATTCACTTCCAATAGCCAGCTATTGGTGCGTAAATT
>NZ_JAKRFW010000057.1:0-29208 GCF_022347905.1 Pseudoalteromonas sp. Of11M-6
CTTGCCGCCTAGTAATCTAGGCAAAAGTTGAGCAACAATGAACAAAGCGCACTCAGGTGAACCCAAAGGGCAGCGCTTGATTGGCATTTCTACTGTGTTATCGCCTGACTCACATAGAACAACTATGCTACGCAGGCTCTGCCTTGTATAAATACCAATCAAACTGCTGCAAAAACAAACTTGAAAGATAAACAGGCCCTAATTACGGGTCAGCTGTTGAGTGATTTCGTGTGCTGATTCTAAAAAGCGGCGCAGTATAGAAGAAAGCTAAGTAAGTAATTTTGATGTAGATCAGGTTTTTTGACATTGTGCAAGGAAGGGCAAGAGACCTTACTGTTAAGGCTTCTACTAGCAACTCTGCGCATTTAATCGACAAATAATTCGCCAAATTTTCGTTTCTTCGCAAAGAAAGCGGCGTGAGATAGTAGGTTTTTTCTACCAAAACACGTATAATTCGCGCCCGTTAATATTCACAATAATATTTTGGAGCAAAAAAGATGGCTTTAGAGCGCACTTTTTCAATCATCAAGCCTGATGCTGTAGCTAAAAACCACATCGGTGCTATCTACAACCGTTTTGAGTCTGCTGGTCTTAAAATCGTTGCATCAAAAATGGTTCACCTTTCTCAAGAGAAAGCTGAAGGTTTCTACGCAGAGCACAAAGAGCGTCCTTTCTTTGGTGCACTAGTTTCTTTCATGACTTCTGGTCCAGTAATGGTTCAGGTGCTTGAAGGTGAAGATGCAGTTCGTAAAAACCGCGAAATCATGGGTGCTACTAACCCTGCTGAAGCGCTAGCTGGTACGCTACGTGCTGACTACGCAGACAGCATCGACGAGAACGCAGTACACGGTTCTGACGCGCCAGAGTCTGCTGCTCGCGAAATCGCTTACTTCTTCGCTGAAGAAGAGATCTGCCCACGTACTCGTTAATTCGGGACTTGGTGCCAAAGAAGGGCTTTCGAGCCCTTTTTTTGTCCCGTAGCTAAGTTGAGGGATAAGCGTGCTTTGTAAAGTAATCACACTACTTCACAAAACACGTTACATTATTTGTGATGCTTGCTGCTTTTTTGTACAATGCGTTGTTGGCAATTTAGCTGTTCTTACCGTCTTTAACCGAGGTTGTTCATGACCACTATTGAGAAAAAAATTAACTTACTTGATTTAAATCGCGAGGGGATGCGCGAGTTGTTTGCATCATATGGCGAAAAGCCGTTTCGCGCGGATCAGGTGATGAAATGGATTTATCATTTTGGTATCGATAACTTTGATGATATGAGCAATCTGAACAAAAAGCTGCGTGCGCGTTTGCAAGCTGAGTGTGAGATTAAGGCGCCTGAAATTTCAGTAAAGCAAGAGGCTTCTGACGGTACCATTAAATATGCTCTATTACTTGAGGGTGGCCAAGAAGTTGAAACCGTGTGGATCCCTGAAAAAGACCGAGCGACACTGTGTGTGTCTTCTCAAGTTGGCTGTGCGCTAGAGTGTACTTTTTGCTCAACAGCGCAGCAGGGCTTTAACCGTAACTTAAAAGTGTCTGAGATCATTGGTCAGGTTTGGCGCGTGGCAACCGACATTGGTCTGCATAAAGGCGATAGCACTAAACGTCCAATTACTAACATCGTTATGATGGGTATGGGTGAGCCTCTGTTAAACCTAAATAACGTTGTACCGGCGATGGAACTGATGATGGACGATTGGGCATTTGGTTTATCCAAGCGTCGCGTTACGCTAAGTACATCGGGTGTGGTACCTGCGCTTGATATCTTGAAAGAAAAGATTGATGTGGCACTGGCGATTTCGCTACATGCGCCAAACAATCCACTACGTGATGTACTTGTACCAATCAACAAAAAGTATCCGATTGAAGAGTTCCTAGCAGCATGTCGTCGCTATATTGATGGCTCTAAAGCAAATAAAGATGTCACCATTGAGTACGTGATGCTACAAGACGTGAATGACAGTACAGATCATGCCCATGAGTTGGTGCAAGTTCTCAAAGGCACACCGTCAAAAATTAACTTGATCCCATTTAACCCGTTCCCAGGGAATGAATATGGTCGCTCTAGCAACAGCCGTATCGATAGATTTTCTAAGGTGTTACAAGCTGCAGGACTTACCTGTATCGTTCGTCGTACTCGTGGCGATGACATTGACGCTGCATGTGGACAGCTAGTAGGTGATGTCGTAGATAGAACCAAACGTTTAGCCAAGAAAAAGCAGCGTGACGACAATGCTATTACTGTCAATGTAAGCGCACAATAATATTAAAAATGAGCTGGGTTTACTCAGCTCATTTCATCTTAACCTCAGATAAGTTCTGACTATCTGGTAAAAAAGAGATGAATCTCTTAGCCTTTTGGGTAATATAGGGCACACATAGAACCCAGTGGCATTCAAAGGTGAGTGATGCAATCGCGAAATTATCGCAAAACAGGATTGGCTGCATCCATTCTCGCAGGCGCGAGTTTAGTTCTGTCAGGTTGTGTGACGGAGAGTAGTTATCGCTCCGATGGGCGTCCTGTGGCCGAACAACAAGTCAATAACACCAATGCCGCAAGAACTCGCATTGCGCTTGCACTTCAATATCTCAATTCTGGTAACACCACCTCAGCCAAATTTAACTTAGAGCGTGCATTACAGTTAGCGCCAAAGCTGGCCGAAGCTCATTATACATTAGCGTATTATTACGAACAGGTGGGCGAGCAACAACGTGCTGATAATGCCTATCAGGCGGCTTTGGATATTGAGCCAGATAATCCCGACACACTAAACAACTATGGCACTTTTCTTTGTCGCGTTGGACAGTATGACAAAGCGAGCAAATACTTTTTCAAAGCGATAGAGGTGCCAAGTTATTTGCGGGTATCTGCAAGCTATGAAAACTTAGCCCTATGTGCGTTGAAGCAAAACGAGTATTCCCTTGCCGAGGAATATCTGTTAAATGCGATTAAGCATAACGCTCAGCAAATGTCGTCGCAACTTGCACTCGCGGGCCTGTACTATGCTCGCAGTGATTTCTTAAGAGCAGAAGATGTGCTTGATAATGTTGCCAAGCGTGGATTTATTTCGCCAAGAAGCTTAATGCTTGGGCACCTAGTGCATATGCAAATGGGCCACTTACAAAAAGCGCAAGACATCGCCACGACCTTGGTGCAAAGCTACCCTAAATCTGCACAAGCAGGCCTTATCTTAACGAATAATATCGCTGCAAGTGAATTTGAACGGTTGCGCAATCGCTATCGAGAAGCGCAGTTAAATCAGCTTGCCGAGGCGTCGCCTAATCATATAGTTGCGAATCCAAAAATTAAAATTAAACGTAAGAAAACGCAACCGAATTCAACCCAATCATTCACCGTTGATTCACCCATTGAGGCCAATAATTCTGCGCCTTCGGCAAAACCTGAAGTGGCAAAAAGCACATCTTTAGTGAACGTTAGCTCGGACTCTGAAGCTCGGGTTGAGTTTTATCAACCGGACCCATCGGAAGTCACATTTAGTCCTCGCTCACGTGAGCCTCAAGTGTTAGCGACTACATCATCCAGCAGTTCAAGTGTACCGTTATTAAATCGTGACGTTGCGCCTCCTCAGGTACCTTTTCATACTGTTATTGCAGGTGAAAACCTGTTTAGTATTTCAGTCAAATACGACATTAAAATGGTTGAATTGATGGAATATAATCAAGTGCGGGAATCTGCAAGATTGTACGCAGGTCAAAAGGTGTATCTTAACAATCCCAATGTCGTGCATGAAATTGCGGCGGGAGATACTTTGCTCAGTATTGCCGATCGATATGGTGTGTTGATCGATGAAATTATGCGATGGAATAAACTCACTCCTGATGTGGCGCTGCAAGCAGGCCACGGATTATTAATTGTAGACCCAACAAATTACGTTTTATGAACCAAACAATGAAAGAGCAGGAAGCACCTGAACAAGAGCAGCCTTCACTCGGGCAAACTTTAGCAACGGCGAGACAAAATGCCGGGATCAGCTTTGCTGAAATTGAATCGCGCTTAAAGATGACCCATGCCCAACTTACCAAGCTCGAGCAGGATGACTATCAAGACCTAGGGCCTGAAACCTTTGTGCGTGGCTATATTAAAAATTACGCTGCGCTACTGGATTTGAATCCGACGGAAGTACTGGCTAGATATCAATCTCCGGAGCTGCCGCCACAGAAAAAGCGGATGCAAAGCTTTTCTCGCCGTACTCATAAAGAAGCCCACGATAACCGCCTAATGATGGTGAGCTACATTGTGCTGGCTATCGTACTGGGGTCGTCGGCATTTTGGTTTTGGCAGACCAATAGCTCAGAGCAAGAAGTGGTGCCTGAAACGTCGGTTACTCAGCTTGAAACGCCAGTTGAAAATGTCACAACACCAGCGATGGATGAGCTAGAATTGCCTACTGAGCAAAACAATGACACAACCCCGCAAAGCGAGCCGCAGATGAGTGAAACGGAGGTTTCAGTACCTGTTGAAGCGAAACCGCAAACGGTAAAACGAAACTCGGCATTGAGCACGGTAGTCATGCATTTCAACGAAGAAAGCTGGGTTGAAATGTTTGATGCGACACAAGAACGTGTCGCGTTCGGTGTTAAAAAAGCGGGATATACTATGACAGTTGAAGGTAAGGCCCCTTTTTCTGTTATACTCGGCAAGCATCAGGCCGTAGAGGTCACGCTTGACGGTAAACCAGTGTCTTTGCCTGCGTTTACTAAAAACCGTCTAGCTAAATTCAATTTACCGTTAACAGAGTAGTCAGCATGTTTTCAGAACCACCTATAAAGCGTAGAAAATCAACAAGGATCTATGTCGGTAATGTGCCTATTGGTGATGGCGCACCGATAGCTGTACAGTCTATGACAAACACTAATACTCTAGATGTTGATGCGACGGTGGCACAAATTAGAGCTATCCAAGACGCCGGGGCGGATATTGTCCGTGTTTCTGTGCCGACAATGGATGCAGCTGAAGCATTCAAAAGCATTAAAGAGCAAGTGGATATTCCACTCGTCACAGATATTCACTTCGATTACCGTATTGCATTACAAGTGGCTAAGTATGGTGCCGACTGCTTACGGATAAACCCAGGTAATATTGGCAGTGAAGACCGTATTCGTGCAGTGATTGATGCGGCGGGTGAGCACAACATTCCAATTCGTATTGGCGTGAATGGCGGTTCACTAGAGCGCGATTTGCAAGAAAAGTATGGTGAACCAACACCTGAAGCCTTGCTTGAGTCTGCGATGCGACATGTCGAAATTCTCCAGCGCCATAATTTTGATCAGTTTAAAGTCTCGGTAAAAGCTTCCGACGTGTTCTTAGCCGTTGGCGCTTATCGGTTACTGGCAAAAGAGATTGACCAACCTCTGCACCTTGGGATCACTGAGGCTGGTGGTTTTAGAGCTGGTTCGGTTAAATCGGCAGTTGGTCTAGGTATGCTACTTGCTGAAGGGATTGGTGATACATTACGTGTTTCACTGGCGGCTGATCCGGTGCAAGAAATCAAAGTGGGTTTTGATATTCTAAAGTCGCTGCGAATTCGTTCGCGCGGCATTAATTTTATTGCTTGCCCCAGTTGTTCACGCCAAGAGTTTGATGTAGTGAATACGATGAATCAGCTTGAGGAGCGATTAGAAGATATCGTCACACCAATTTCGGTTTCTGTGATTGGTTGCGTGGTAAATGGCCCTGGCGAAGCACTCGTCAGTGACTTAGGTCTTGCTGGCGCAAATCGCCGTTCAGGCCTTTATATTAATGGCGAGCGCCAAAAGACACGGATTGATAATGATGATATTGTCGCTCAATTAGAGTCTCAGATCCGAGAATATGTAGAGAAAAAAGAAAGCGAAGAAAAAATCGATGTAAAAATCATCGACTGATACCAGCGTAATCGTTAAGATAAGCGAATTTTCGCGCTTTCTCACGGCGTGCTAGACTGCACGACGATAAATGGCATTAAAGAAATAAAACCAATGCGATGAGACTGTTTTAGCGTATTTAGTTAAAGGCTAAAGCAGCAGGAAATCGGTTGGTGACAAATTTAAGTTAGGGTTTTCAGTGACTAAACAACTTCAGGCAATCCGTGGAATGAATGATTGTCTGCCAGGTGACACGCAGGTCTGGCAGAAAGTAGAATCGGTGTTAAGAGACACAGTAGCGGCATTTGGTTATCAAGAGATCCGCTTTCCAGTCGTTGAGTCGACCGATCTATTTAAGCGCTCTATCGGTGAAGTAACCGATATCGTCGAAAAAGAAATGTATACCTTTGATGACCGTAATGGCGATAGCTTAACGCTACGTCCGGAAGGCACAGCAGTGTGCGTCCGTGCGGGTAATCAAAATGGTTTGCTATACAACCAAGAACAGCGCCTTTGGTATATGGGACCTATGTTCCGCCATGAAAGACCGCAAAAAGGCCGTTACCGTCAATTCCATCAATTTGGCGTTGAAACCTTTGGTATGGCAACACCAGATATTGATGCCGAAGTGATCTTATTGACGGCGCGTCTATGGCAGCAATTTGGCATTCAAGACCATGTTACGCTTGAGCTCAATTCTTTGGGGTCAAATGAAGCGCGTGCTGAATATCGTGATGCTCTGATTGCATATCTGGAGCAACACAAAGAAGCGCTTGATGAAGATAGTCTGCGTCGTATGTATAGCAATCCACTGCGTGTGTTGGATAGCAAAAATCCAGAGGTACAAGCTGTACTTGTTGATGCGCCTAAGCTTTCTGAACACTTAGATGATGAATCACGCGAACATTTTGCTAATTTGTGTGAACGTTTAGACGCAGCTGGCGTCGAATACCAAGTTAATGAAAAGCTGGTACGTGGCCTAGATTACTACAACCGCACCGTATTTGAGTGGGTGACGACAAGCTTAGGTTCTCAAGGCACAGTATGTGCTGGCGGCCGCTACGACGGCTTAGTAGAGCAGCTTGGCGGTAAAGCAACACCAGCTGTTGGCTTTGCGATGGGTATCGAGCGTTTAGTCTTGATGCTACAGACGTTGGAGTGTGTGGGCGATATTCGTCGTAATGCAGACGTATACGTTGTTGCGATGGGTGACAAAGCGGCTATTCAAGCTCCAGTGGTTGCACAGCAATTACGAGATGATATTGCTGGCCTTCGCGTGATGGTTCATTGTGGCGGTGGCAACTTCAAGAAACAATTTAAACGTGCAGATAAAAGCGATGCTGTTATTGCGCTCGTGCTAGGCGAAGATGAACTCGCTGAAGGCAAAGTGACAGTGAAGTATCTGCGTGAAGAGAAAGAACAAATCACCTTACCACTTGCAGAAGTAAAAACGCTGTTAGCAGAGCTGGTAGGCTAAGAGGTTAGAATGGAAATTTATTCAACAGAAGAACAACAAGCAGAAGCAATAAAACGATTTTTCCGTGAAAATGGTACAACGATTGTGGTTGGTGCTGTGCTTGGTTTAGGTGGTCTGTATGGCTGGAAAGCGTATAACCAAAGCCAGATCGATAGCGCAGAAGCAGCATCAGAAGCATACACTCAGGTTGTTGAAAGTGATGATGTACTAGCTAAAAGCGACGCTTTTGTTGCTGCAAATGCTGATTCTAACTACGCCGTGTTAGCGGCTTTCGTTGCTGCTAAAGAGGCAATCGACAAAGACGATCTTAAGCTAGCTGCAGAGAAGCTAACTTGGGCGGCTGATAATGTTGCTAACGCTGAGCTAAAAGCAACGGCTTTATTAAGACTTGCACGTGTACAAGCGTCTCAGTCTCAATACGAACAAGCACTGGCAACACTCGCTAAGCCTATGCCTGAAGCGTTTAAGGCTCAGCTTGCTGAGATCCAAGGTGATATTTACCTTGCTCAAGGCGATAAAGATAAAGCTCGAAGTGCTTATCAATCGGCACTAGAAGCAGCGGAAGGCAATAGCAACCCTATGCTGCAAATTAAACTGGATGATCTTGCACAAAAGACAACGGTTTAAGGAGTTGCCATGAAGAAGTTAACGATGGCCTCATTGGCTTTATGTGTTGCAGCACTCACCGCTGGTTGTTCTTCTAGTGATGATGAAGAAGAGTTAAAGCTCCCTGAGATCAACAATCAATTCGACGCCTCTGTGGTTTGGCAAGAAGGGATTGGTGACGGGGTTGAGCACTACTTTTCGCGTTTATCTCCAACAAGCTACCAAAGCACTGTTTTTGCAGCTGCCCGTGAAGGTATAGTGACAGCATTTGATGCACAAACAGGTAAAGAAAAGTGGCAAGTTGATGTTCGTGAGAATACCAACTTTTGGCCATGGGAAGACAGCGACAGTGCGAAGCTGTCAGGTGGGATCACACAAGCTTATGGTAAACTCTATGTTGGCTCTGAACACGGGCAGGTTTTTGCGCTTGACCGTGAAACCGGCGAAATAGTTTGGCGTAAGTCGGTACCAGGTGAAGCGCTGTCAGCGCCAGCTGCAGGCGATGGTCTTCTTTACGTTAACTTAGGTTCAGGCAAGCTGGTTGCGCTACACCCAGATACAGGTGAAGAGCGTTGGCACTATGAGCAAGAAGTCCCTGCGCTGACATTACGTGGTTTAAGCTCACCAACCAGCGCGAATGGTGGCGTATTGGTTGGCGAAGAAAGTGGTAAGTTAACAGCACTTATCGCTGAAAACGGTTTTACCGCATGGAGCTCGGATGTTGCAATTGCAAAAGGGGCTTCTGAGTTTGAACGTTTGGTGGATGTTGATACTAAACCTGTTGTAAGCGGCGCATATGTGTATTCTATCGCCTATAATGGTAAACTAGTCGCCATTGATGTGCGCAGCGGCAATGTAGTGTGGGATCGTGAGTACAGTAGTTACCGAGACCTTACACTCGATCTTGACGTAATTTATTTGGTTGATAGCGATGGCGTACTGTACGCACTAGACAAAAACTCAGGTATTGAACGTTGGACACAACCAGCTCTGCGCGGTTGGTATTTAACCGCTCCAACGGTTGCTGGCAACTATGTAGTGGTTGGCGATCAGGAAGGTAACTTACATTGGCTAGATAAGAGCTCTGGTGAGTTGGTATCGCGTACCGAGTTTGATAGTTCAGGTTTTTTCGTCGAACCGATTGTGGTCGATGGCAAAGTATTTGTTTACACGCGTGATGGTGAACTTAGCGCAGTTCAAATTCCGCAGTAACTTTCTGAATTTTTAGATTTTTTATGGGGCTTCGCTTTTGCGAAGCCTTTTGTTGTTTATAAAAGAGGTAGTCTATGCTTCCTGTGATCGCTCTGGTTGGGCGACCTAATGTGGGTAAATCCACACTGTTTAATCGTTTAACACGTACTCGTGACGCGTTAGTTGCTGACTTTCCGGGTCTGACTCGCGACCGTAAATACGGCCAAGCAAACTATGAAGGCTACGAGTTTATTGTGGTAGACACGGGTGGTATCGATGGCTCTGAAGAAGGCATTGAAACTGAAATGGCCGAGCAGTCGCTGCTTGCAATTGAAGAAGCGGATATTGTGCTATTTTTGGTGGATGCGCGCGCAGGTATGACGGTTGCTGATCAAGCTATCGCGCAGCACCTTCGTAAACAACAGAAGAATTGCTTTGTTGTCGCTAATAAAACGGATGGCATTGATGCTGACTCCAACTGTGCTGAGTTTTACCAGCTGGCGCTTGGTGACGTTCAACAGATCGCCGCTGCGCATGGTCGTGGTGTTACTCAATTATTAGAGTTGACGCTACAACCGATTATCGCTGAACTTACGGCTCAAGATGAAGAGCTTGAGCATGATGATGAAGATATCGCCGAGCTTTACCTTGAAGGTGAAGAAGCCGAAGACGGCAAAACGGGTTTTGAAGACAAGCCTGTTAAACTCGCGATTATCGGTCGTCCAAATGTAGGTAAGTCAACACTAACTAACCGTATTTTAGGTGAAGACCGCGTTATCGTTTACGATATGCCGGGTACAACACGCGATTCAATTTACATTCCAATGACGCGCAATGATAAAGAATACGTGTTAATCGACACCGCCGGTGTACGTAAGCGTAAGAAAGTCAGCGATGTCGTAGAGAAATTCTCGGTTATCAAAACCCTGCAAGCGATTGAAGATGCCAACGTGGTATTGCTCGTTGTAGACGCGCGCGAGGGGATCTCAGATCAAGACTTGAGTCTACTTGGTTTTGCACTAAATGCGGGTCGCTCGTTGGTTATTGCGGTAAACAAATGGGATGGTCTTGATGACTATGTCAAAGAGCGTATCAAAACTGAGCTAGACAGACGCTTGGGCTTTGTTGATTTTGCTCGTTTGCACTTTATTAGCGCATTACATGGTACAGGTGTTGGTCACTTGTTTGAGTCGATTGACGAAGCTTATGAATCAGCGACTAAGCGAGTAAGTACGGCAATGTTACGTCGTATTATGGATATGGCTCAGGCGGATCACCAGCCACCATTGGTTCGTGGACGCCGTGTGAAGCTTAAGTACGCACACGCAGGTGGTTATAACCCGCCGCGTATTGTTATCCACGGCAATATGGTGCATGAACTGCCAGATAGCTATAAGCGCTATTTGATGAACTACTATCGTAAAGCGCTTAACGTAATGGGTACGCCGATTAAGATTGAATTCCGTGAAGGGGATAACCCTTACGCTGGTCGTTCAAACAAAATGACGCTCTCACAAAAGCGTAAGCTTCGCGCATTCGCAAAAGAAAACCGCAATAAGTCGTAAGGCTTTTTGCGGGAATTGTAGCTCGACACTATCTGGTGGGTGTGTCGAGCTAAACATAAGTTCCCTACCTATCCAACTAACTCCTTTTCCACATTCGACTATATTTAACTTTAACCCTGAACTCTCTCGCTTTGTTTTACCTTGCCCAACATTTGTGCTTAAGTTATATATAACCTGAGCTTCGGATAATTAATGCCTTTCTAGCAGCTAGTTTCAGCGCTAACTTTGTTGAATTTACTTCCAATAGCCAGCTATTGGTGCGTAAATCCGCCTTGCCTACAGGATGTAGGTACCAGGGCGGTAGCAGGACGCGAGAGCGGAGTTATCCCTAAAACTCTCTGGCTAGACAAGTATATGGTTTAGACAAGCTTGAAAAATAAAGAGGTAGCTCATTTCTTACCCAAAACTCAGGTTAAGTTACATTAGGTTTATTGATAGTGAGGCTTAGGTGTTTGCTAAAACGGTGATTTATGTAGAAAGTGTTGAGGAAGTGCTGGATTTTTACTATCAAGCATTTGGCTTGAGCACTTTTGATATGACCGATGAAGGGGATTATGGTGAGTTAGACACAGGAGAAGTGAAACTCGCCTTTGCCAGCCATCCATTAGCCCAATCACAATTTAGGCAAGACTATATTCGTTGCCATCCTAAACAGCCTGCACTTGGGTTTGAAATTACCATCAGCTGTGAAAATGTCCCTGAAGGCTATGATAAGGCGGTAGCCGCAGGGGCTGAGCCATTAAGCTCACCAAACCAAAAGGGCAGAGTAACACAAGCTTATGTAAGAGCCATTGAAGGGACTTTAATTGCTTTGGTGTCAAAGCCGGGTGAATAGCGGCACTCACGAAGGATGAGCGCCACTTTGATGCGGTGTGCTTTTATTCGATATCGACAAGTAGTCTAGCAAGACCAACGGGCTCGATTTCAACACAAACGTTGTCATCATTCCAGTTTAGACCAACGAGTGCATCATCTTCTTTTAGGTCGAGTACCCATTCGTCAAGAAAACTTTCAACATCAATACTCATCGGTGAAAACTCACTCCACTCGTCGCGACATTGAGCTTGCGCTTTTTCTTCACTATCCCACAGCAATAACACATCTGTCTCGTCAAACTGGTTAGAGTCAACCACAACCATGCCACCGTCATCAGAGCTAAGTGCCCAAACGCTTTCAGTATTTTTTACTTGCTCAATAAACTCACTGACTTCTGAGCCAATTTCTTCTTCATTCATCATAGGTGTTCTCAATTTCGTGGATCAGTTTGCTGGGCGATTGCTTGGCTTTGCCAACGGCCATGAAATGCCATTAGGTTGGTGTAATCGCTCAGGTCGACGAGTTCTCTAAATAGAACCCAATCAATAAGGCAGTATAAACTGATTTGGAGATAATCACAGTGTAAAAACTCTTCTGTCACACACTCTTCATTGAGATAGTGCAGGGTATGACCAATTCGTTCCCGCTGTAGATTAAAAAATAGTTTATCTTGTTCAATATCAAAACCTGAGCGCTTGCTAAGTAACAGTTCTACCAAAGAATCATTACAGGCATTGATAAGGATCAGCCAATTTTCTTGATCCCAACTGGGAAATGGAAGTTGATGTTTTTCACGGAGATAGCGAACAATCAGATTGGAATCACAAATAAGTTGTGCATCGTCAATTAAAAATGGGATCTTACGGGCAGGATTATGGCGAATAAGTTCGTCATGGCCTGCTTCGGAAAATATATCTATATGCTGGTAGCTCATTGGGAGCTGTTTAGCCGCGGCCCACATTCTAATTCGACGGGCGTATGGACTGGTGTTCGAACCGATAAGTTTCATGCCATCATTCCTTCAACTAAGTATCTTTTCGCTCATTTAGTAAATGTAGCGAGTTGGTATTAAGGAATGATGGCGAAGTGATTAACTTTTCGCAAGCGAATTAATCGCTACGACTGGTTACCTCAAGCAAGTGAAAACCAAACTGCGTTTGCACTGGCCCTTGTACTTGATTGATTGGGGCTGAAAAAACCACTTTATCGAATTCAGGCACCATCATGCCTGGTCCGAACTCACCTAGCGCACCACCATCTTGGCCCGACGGGCAATTGGAGTACTGCTTTGCGATTTCTGCGAAATCTTCCCCTGCTGCAATGCGTTCTTTGAGCTCCATGCATTGCGCTTCACTATCTACTAGGATGTGTCTTGCACTAGCGATTGCCATAATTTCTCCGATGATTATTTATTATTCATACTTTATTCTAATCTAGGTACGTTAAAAAATCAGCTTATCTAGGCAAGAGTTTTTCAATTTCGCTAGTGAGTTCGTCAGACATAGGTTTAGTGCGGCTGTTAAAGCGCTTGATTGTTTTCCGATCAGCTGACACTAAGTATTTGTAAAAATTCCAATTTGGAGAGCTTGTTACTTCATTCAAGTGTTGGAAAATGGGGTTGGCATCCGAGCCTCGAACTTCCGATGTCGCAAACATATTGAAGGTTACACCGTAGTTGATAAAGCATACTTTTGCAGTTTCCTTTTCGTCGTCTTCTTCTTGGAAAAAGTCATCAGAGGGAAAACCAAGTACAACAAGGCCTTTATCTTGATATTTTTGATGTAGTTGCTCAAGCCCTTCAAACTGACCTGTAAATCCACAGTTACTGGCTGTATTTACGATGAGAAGCGGTTTGTCTTTAAATTCACATAGATTAAGTGAGTCATCAGAACGCAGTTTTCGCAGCTCAACATTGGTAAAATCATCACAGCTGGATGTCTTTGCATACGCGTTACTCGAGATTAGGAAACCGAGCGCTAAGCTCAGAATCGAAAGACTTTTTATCATCAGTGCTTTCCTTTTATTTATGTTATCTCTTATGATACGAAAATATTCGTTACCTTGATCAGCTTTCATGAATATTAGACTCGCTAAACCGCATGACCTTTGCGCCATAGTTGCCATTTACAACGAAACGATACCGAGCCGCCAAGTCACAGCGGATACGGAGCCCGTAAGCGTAGCACAAAAGCAAAGTTGGTTCGCCGCACATACGCAAAATCGCCCAATTTATGTGGTAGAGCTGGCGGAAAAGGTGATAGCGTGGATAAGCTTTAGCAGTTTTTATGGACGTCCTGCCTACGATGGTACGGCTGAAGTGAGTATCTATCTTGCAAAAGCCGCACAAGGCCAAGGGTTAGGTAGTAAACTCATGGATTTTGCAGAGCAGCAAGCGCCGACCCTGTTTATTACAACGTTACTTGGCTTTATTTTTTCTCATAATCTCCCCAGTATCCGCTTGTTTGAAAAACACGGTTATAAAAAGTGGGGAGAATTACCCAACGTCGCGGTCATGGATGGTAATCACTATAGCTTGACGATTTTGGGCAAATCTCTCGCATAGCTTTATACGCCGTTGCTCTTTGCTGTTTGAATTTTTTTCGCTGCGTGAATTAGACCGCGGCGTCAAACATATCAAAATAGTGCTATTTTTTAGCGTCTTGTGATTCTTCTACTAAACTGGATCTCAGAATTATCGGTAAAGGATCTGGTTATGACGAATCGAGTGCTGATTATTGACAGCAGCAGTGTGCAAGCGATGCGAGTAAAGGTATTATTTGAGTTACTCGGTGGCGAGGTAGAGCATGTGCATTACCGGAGTCTGGAAGCAAATCTCGATTTTGATAAATTCGATGTTGTTGTTATTGCTCATGGGGTGCCCGCCAGTAAGCTCCAAGCGTTATATCAACTGAGGAATCATGATAAGTTAGTATTGCTGGCACCTAAACCCGATAATGCCGAGCACTTAAAATCTTTCAGTGAAATCAACCGCGCCTTGCCAAATGGCATTGTTATCTACCCCTTCTTTGCCAATAAAGATATTACTGGCTTACTTGAACGCCTACTGGAAATTGGTTCTACTAATACCTTAGTGCTGCCCAAAGTGTTGCTGGTTGACCATCATACGCCTCGCCTAGAGACCTTAGCTAACGGCCTACGCGGAGCACAGCTTGCGGTGACGACCGCGACGACGCTTGATGAAGCGATGCAAGTTGCCGAGCGACATCCTGTTGACCTCCTTATTTGTGACTTTAATCTAGAAAAAGACACTGGCTTAGATGTGTTTAATAAAGTTCGTCAAGTGCACCACAATTGCCGCTGCTTATTGATGACTTCTCGGGTTAATCAAGTGGATATGTTAGAAGCCGTGCGTCAAGGGGTTGAAGACATTCTGATTAAACCGTTTGATGAGAGCGATTTATTACAAAGTCTACATAAATTATGGCAAACAGAGCTCTTAAGACGCCATAACCAAGAGTTAGTTGAGCGCCTACAGGATACAGTCGATGCCTTGATTGAACGCGACAGTCTGCTGCGCGTGATTTATAAACATACCCCGGATCCGATTATGCTGTTCAACCGCCAGGGCCATATTATTGAAGCAAATGACGCGTGTTGCGAATTGTTTGAGCTGACGGAAGAAGAATTACAGCCACTCTCTATTTTTGAGCTATTTGATGAAATATCCGTGTCGCAATTACGTGATTTGATGAAGCATGTTGGTATGTTAAAGCATTTTAACTGTGAGCTGAGTCTGCCAAAAGCGGGTGAGCGCAGCATTCCTTTGATGGGAACGTTTAACGAAATCGATCATCACGGCGATATGGCATTTGCGGTCATTTTTAAAAATGTCTCAAAGCTTAAAGAGCAACAAGAAGTGCTAGAAGAAACCAAAGAGTTACTAGAGTTTGAAGTGCAAGCTCGAACGGCACAGTTACAAAAAGCCAAAGAAGCGGCAGAAGCGGCCAACCTATCTAAATCTGAATTTCTAGCCAATATGTCTCATGAGCTTCGCACACCAATGCATTCTATATTAAGTTTTGCTCGTTTCGGTTTAGATAAGCTAACGGCTCCTGAAGTGCCGGCGGACAAGCTCAAAAAGTATTTATCTCGTATCGAAACCAGTGGTGAGCGTCTACTGGTACTACTTAACAATCTGCTTGATTTATCAAAGTTAGACGCAGGTCGCTTTCCATTTAATCCAAGCTTTCACAACCTCGTTAATGTGATCCAAAGCGGTATTGAAGATGTATCAGGCACTGCGCTTGAGAAAAAGATAAAAATCCGCTTTGAAAAGCCCGCTCAAGGCGTGATGACCTTTTGCGATCCGGAGCAAATGAATCAAGTGATCAGAAACTTATTGGGCAATGCGCTCAAGTTTAGCCCTGAAGGGAGTGAGGTGAGTGTACTGTTAAGCTGTAAAGATCAAGATATTCATATCAAGATTGCCGATCAAGGGGTTGGTATTCCGGATGACGAATTGGAACAGATTTTTGCCAAGTTTGTGCAAAGCAGTAAAACAGACAGTGGTGCCGGCGGCACGGGTTTAGGTCTTGCTATTTGTAAGGAATTTATTTTACTGCATAAAGGGCAGATTTACGCCGAGAATAATCCTGAGGGTGGTGCATGTATCAATGTGAGTCTGCCGTTAACAGAGCATCTTGAGAGTAATGCGGTGTAATGGTTGTAATTGGAAAGGCGTTGAGTAAGCGTCTATAAATAATAATAGAGCTTGTACTAATACAATCTGATTGGGAGCTATTGAGGCACTGGCCTTGAATTACCTTATTTTCCCGTAGTGCCTTTCTCATTGTGAACCGACGAAGGATATTCATTTATGGCTTTACGCAGAATCTTAGCAGTTGACGACGAACCATTTAATCTAGAAATCATTGAAGAGATTTTAGAAGACTTAGACTTTGAGTTAAAAACCGTTGGAAGCGGTCATGAATGTCTAGCAGTAGTCGAAGACTTTGATCCTCAAGTAATTTTACTTGATGTGAGCATGCCAAAAATGAGCGGTTATGAGGTATGTAAGGCGATTAAAGCCAATCCAAACACACAGCATATTATCGTTATGTTTGTGTCGGCAAGGGGCTCTGTTGAAGAGCGCATGGAAGGCTACTCAGTGGGGGCGGAAGATTATATTGTTAAGCCGTTTGGCCAAGGTGAGTTAAAAGCCAAGCTCACGCACTTGAACCAAATGCTACTAGAAAAAGATATTCTGGCTCAGCAAATTGAAGATGCAACCTCCACAGCATTTAGCGCCATGGCTAATAGCAGTGAAATGGGGCAAATCGTTACCTACATCGAGCAAATAGGTGAAATAGAAACAATCCCGCGACTGGCGGAAGCTTTATGTCAATGTTTAAAGGGACTGGGACTTAATTGTAATGTCGAGGTTCGGCTTGAGGGACAAAAGCATCACTTTGCCACTACGGGAATTTGCTCACCTATCGTCATTGAATTATTTGAGATCTTACACACCAAAGGGCGATTACATGAATTTACTAATCGCATATTGGTTAACTATCCATTTTTGAGTATTTTGATCCTCAATATGCCGGGAGACGATCCAGATAAACACGGTAGATTGCGGGATCATATCTGTTTTATTGCCAGTGTAACGGAGCAACAGTTAATTGCCATTTCCACTAAACGCAAGCTGGTACAGCAACACGAGGACCTAGAAGAAGCGATAAAAATGGTGCAAGGTAAGTTTAACAGCATGGTGTCGCTGCTTGATAAAAATCGTCAAGAAAACGAAAAAGTGTTCCGCTCATTACAAGAGTTATTTGAAGAGCGCATTCCGACAATGGGCCTAGACGAAGATCAGGAGATGTTTATCTATCAAAACGTCGATAAAGCGATTCAAAGCTCAGTCGCACGGGAAGAAAGTGTGCGAGAAGTGAAAACCGCTTTCCATGATATTGAAGAAGACTTAAAACTACTCTCACGACGCTCAGAATAGCAACCCTACTTCCAATACAGCCGTAGGTCGCGCTTTAGCGCGACTTTTTAGCTTTTATAGCGCAGCTTATTTATCGTGATTCCTTCGAACCATTTTGTGCAGGTCGTGCTTTAGCAGGACAAACCTGCTAAGCGTCTCGTGGCAAGCCCTTTTCAATAATGCGGATCAGCCTTGCTTTTTTGCGTTCATGTTGGTCTGACTTTTGTCTTTGTTGCTCCAGCGCCCAGTCGATATGCTCAATAACAAGGGGAGTGGCACTTTGACGCTTATCTTCCAGTGCTATAACGATTGCTTCATCGTATTGTGCATTGCCAAGGCCAACGGCTAAGTTTCGTAGCCAACGTTCATGTCCAATCCGGCGAATGGGGCTGCCTTCGGTGTTTTTCAAAAATGTTGCTTCATCCCAAGCAAATAAGCTCAACAATTGCTGATCTTTAAGTTGAGTTCGCGGCAAAAAGTCGGCTTCTTCCGTTATTTGACCATAGCGATTCCATGGACAAACTAACTGGCAATCATCACAACCGTATATCCGATTGCCCATTTTTGCTCTAAATTCCTCTGGAATAGCGCCTTGAAGCTCTATAGTGAGATAAGAAATACAGCGTCTCGCATCAACGACATAAGGTTCTACGATGGCGCCAGTAGGGCATAAAGTTAGGCAGGCGGTACAACGGCCGCAACCTTCTTCTTGGTTTGGTTTATCAATAGGAAGAGGAATATCAACAAACAGCTCACCCAAGAAAAACCAAGAGCCCGCCTGCTTATTAATCACTAAACTGTTCTTTCCACGCCAGCCAAGGCCTGCTTTTTCTGCAATTTGTCTCTCTAGTACTGGGGCTGAGTCGACAAAAGGGCGAAACCCTAACGTACCGACTTCTTGCTCAATCTTTTGTCCGAGCTGCTTTAGCTTGTTGCGCATTACCTTATGATAGTCTCGACCTAATGCATAACGAGAGATATAGGCGGTGGTTTTATTACCAAGTGCTCTGGCAAAGCTGGCATCGGGTGGCAGGTAATTCATTTTCACCGAAATAATACGTTGAGTGCCAGGAACCAGTTCTGCGGGGCGGGCACGCTTCATTCCATGCGCCGCCATATACGCCATTTCACCATGATAGCCTGCGTCTAACCAGCGCTGAAGTTGCGCTTCATGCTCGCGTAAATCAATGTCGGTTATACCGACTTCTGCAAAGCCAAGTTCTTGGCCCCATTGCTTAATTTGTGCTGCAAGTTCACTATAATTGATATTATCGGTCGTCACGGGAAGAAATAATGGCTAATGAATACACGGACAATTTACCACAATTTGCTTATTCAGCCCAACAAGTGCAGCAATATGAAGCAAAAGCCGCAAAGTTATCAGGCACAGATCTAAGTACCTTAATGCAACGAGCTGGGGCCGCTGCATTTCGCTTTATTGAAAACAGCCAGCCCAAATCCAGCCATATCTTAATTATCACAGGTAAAGGCAATAACGCGGGAGACGGTTTTGTCGTCGCTCAATTATGTCAGCAGGCCGGATTTTCCGTCACCGTACTCGCGTTATTTGCACCCGAAAGCTTAACGGGCGATGCGCAGCAGGCATTTTCTCAATATCAAGGCGCATTGGTTTTTTCGTTGAACGAGGTAAAGTTAAGTCAGTTTACGGTGGTGGTTGATGGTGTGTTCGGCACCGGTTTTAGAGGTGAGCTGCCTGACCATGTTTGCCTTTGTTTTGACAAAATGAATAAACTGCCGGTTACTAGATTGGCACTTGATGTACCGAGCGGTGTAAATGCCACAACAGGAGAAGTTGCATCTAGTGCATTTTTGGCTACCGAAACCGTCACCTTTATCGCGTTAAAACAGGGCTTACTTAGCGGCTCGGCAAAGCGTTTTGTGGGGGCGCTATTGTTATCCGACTTGGATGTTGGTGAAGCATTCAAAACCCTAGTAACGCCAACATCTAATTACTTAAATCATCAAACGTTCATGGCAGCAAGGCCGCAGCGAGCACCAGATAGCTATAAAAATGCACATGGTCATGTGTTACTTATTGGTGGTAATCGTGGTATGGCTGGAGCAATTCGATTGGCGGCAGAAGCCACTCTGCGTGCAGGAGCTGGCCTTGTATCGGTCGCTACTCATCCTGATAATATTGCAAGCGTCTTACAGGGGCGTTTTGAATTAATGGTGCACGGTGTTGAGAGTGCGAATGAGTTATTGCCACTGATAAAAAAAGCCAGTGTGATTGTGCTTGGTCCCGGGCTTGGTCAAGACGCTTGGGCCAAAACACTTTTTAACCATGCGATGGCAACTGAATTACCGATGGTTGTGGATGCTGATGGGCTCAATTGTTTAGCGCATGCACCGAGGCAAAAATCAAACTGGGTATTAACGCCTCACCTAGGTGAAGCAAGGCGGTTATTGAACCACTTAGAGACACCGCTAAATGAACATGACCGTTTCGCGGTGGCTAAAAAAATTAGCCATGAATATGGCGCCGTTACGGTACTAAAAGGGCCGGGCAGTTTGATATCTGAAGGTGAGCGGATAAATATTAATCGTTCAGGCTGTGCAGGAATGGCGAGTGCTGGGATGGGCGATGTTTTATCTGGTATCATAGGCGGTTTAATTGCCCAAGGGATGGAAGCATTTGCTGCAACAAACCTAGCCGTGTATATTCATGGTTTAGCTGCCGAGCAGGCCGCCCATGACGGCGAAAAAGGTATGTTGGCCGGGGATTTATTCGAACATATTCGAGGTATTTTAGGGTGACGACAGGTCATATGAAATTCGATTTGGCTGATGAGCCAGCAACAGTTGCCATGGGTAATAAAATTGCCAATGTTATTCGTCAAGGTGCGGTACTATTTTTACACGGTGATTTAGGCGCAGGTAAAACCACGCTCACTCGCGGGATCGTGCAAAGCCTTGGTCATTCAGGTAAGGTAAAAAGTCCAACTTATACCTTAGTTGAACCTTATGAACTGGATGATGTCTCAATATATCATTTTGATTTATATCGATTAGGTTCGCCTGAAGAGCTCGAATACATGGGGATCCGGGATTACTTTGCAAGTAATGCTATCTGTGTTGTTGAGTGGCCTGAAAAAGGTGAAGGCTTTATTCCAAACCCAGATATAGACGTCACAATGCAGTATGCTGGTGATGGCCGTCAAATTACACTTGAGGCCAAGTCTAGCCGCGGCGAGGCACTATTAAAACAATTACAAGATTATGCGTAATCAGCCGACTATTAGTTATATTTTCATTTTTATCTGCATGCTCTTAACGAGCATGCAGAGCATCGCCCAAAACGCCATCGAAAGTGTGCGTGTTTGGCCCTCCCCAGAAAGCACTCGTATTGTTTTTGATATGAGCGATAAGCCGGATTACAGCTATTTTGTGCTGAAAAATCCACTGCGCTTGGTGATCGATCTTGAAAACACCAAGCAACAAAAAGACTTTCCGAGTATTCCTGACGAACATCGAGTTGTAAACAAGGTGCGCCACAGCAAACCGAAAAACAGCAATTCTGCACGGATTGTTGTGGAGCTAAGTCGCAGCGCTACGCCAAAAATCTTTGCGTTAGCACCAACCGGTCCGTATAAAAACCGCTTAGTCGTTGATTTGTATGGTAAGCAGATGAGTGCTTATGACGATACAAAAACTGCCACACCACGAAAAACACTCGCGCAAGACAGAGATATTGTCATCGCCATCGATGCCGGTCATGGCGGTGAAGATCCGGGTTCTATTGGACCTTCAGGTACTTATGAAAAGCTCGTAACCATTCAAATTGCGAAGCGTTTAGCACGCTTAGTAGATAGCCAGCCGGGGATGAGCGCAAAGCTTATTCGTACTGGCGATTATTACCTCAAGTTGAATACGAGAACTGCAAGAGCGCGCGAAAGAAAAGCGGATTTCTTTGTATCTATTCACGCAGATGCCTTCACCAGCCCTCAACCACGCGGAGCGTCGGTCTGGGTGTTATCACTACGCAGAGCGAATTCTGAAATAGGTAAGTGGCTAGAAGACAAAGAAAAACACTCACAATTATTGGGAGGGGCTGCCGATTTAATTAAAGATACGGCCAACGAAAAATATTTAGCCAAAGCGTTACTTGATATGTCGATGGAACATTCGATGAAAACCGGGTTTCAGGTCGCAGAAGAAGTCGTCAAAGAGCTGAAAAAAGTGGCAAAAATGCACAAAAGCAGACCGCAAGCTGCAAACTTTGGGGTACTAAAATCACCAGATATACCTTCGATTCTGGTGGAAACCGGGTTTATTTCAAACCCCAAAGAAGAAAAGCTATTAATGTCTCCGCATTATCAAGAGCGTTTAGCTCGGGCTATTTTTAGTTCGATAAAAGGCTATTATGAGAAAAATCCACCGGATAATTCGCTCTTTGCGCGTATGCAATCCAACAAGCCGGTGACGCATAAAGTAAAAAGTGGCGAATCATTGAGTGTGCTGGCTAGCCGTTATGGCATTACGGTCAGTGAATTGAAAAAAGCAAATAACCTGAAAAACAATACCTTGTTTATTGGGCAAGTCTTAACTATTCCAAAAGCGTAAATGATGACGATAGAAATACTTCCAGCTCGGTTAGCCAACCAAATCGCTGCCGGTGAGGTGGTGGAGCGGCCAGCATCCGTCGTGAAAGAGCTGGTGGAAAACAGTATTGATGCAGGTGCGACACGCATTCAAATAGACATTGAGCGTGGAGGACACAAGCTTATTCGGATCCGTGATAACGGTATCGGTATTGTTAAAGACGAGCTGATGTTGGCATTGTCTCGCCACGCGACAAGTAAACTGAAAAGTTTAGATGATCTGGAGTGTATTGCTTCGCTTGGCTTTCGAGGTGAGGCGCTGGCATCCATCAGTTCAGTATCGCGACTGACTCTGAGCTCTAAGCCCCAAGCACAAGAGACAGCTTGGCAAGCTTTCGCCGAAGGGCGAGATATGGCTGTGCAGGTTCAACCTACCGCGCACCCAGACGGTACCACGATTGAAGTCAAAGATCTGTTTTTCAACACGCCAGCGCGCAGGAAATTTTTACGCACCGAAAAAACCGAGTTTAGTCATATTGATGAACTGGTTAAGCGCATTGCATTGAGTCGTTTTGATGTTGCCATCACGCTCACTCATAACCAAAAGGTGGTTCGCCAATATCGCCCACGCACTATTGAAAAAGGTGTTGAGCGAGTTGCGCAAGTTGGTGGTAAAGCATTCTTACAGCAAGCAAGCTTTATCGACTCAGGGCATGAGGGACTAAGGTTATTCGGTTGGGTGTTACCTGCGGGGGTCAACAACGGCACACAATATACCTACGTAAACGGTCGTATGATGCGAGATAAGCTCATCTTGCATGCGATTCGCCAAGCATTTGATGAATCAATCGGGCATGAAGAGCTTCCCGGTTTTGTCATATATCTTGAGTTAGATCCGAGACAAGTTGACGTTAATGTCCATCCAGCGAAACACGAAGTTCGCTTTCATCAAGCGCGCTTGGTTCACGACTTTATTGTACAAGCAATAAAGCAGGTCGCGACGGAGCAAATTGATTTATCTTGTGCAAGCGAGACCGAGACTCAAGCACCTGATATCGCATCGCCATTATTTGCGCCTCAAGAACAGGTAGATGAAACCTATCATCAAAGTTACCGTTCAACCTTACAGCCCGAAACGCAAGCACAGACCTATTCGGCTCCAAGTGCCTTCGGCGAGCGCTCTGAGGCATCAAGAGCAGCTTCAAGTAGTGGCCGAAGTAATTATGGCGGTGCAACAGGTGGTGGCAAAAAACAGGTGAATGTAAACCAGCTCTATCAAGGGCTATCACATCAACAGATGCAGCACTTCGATCAAATTGAAGAAGCTGCATTACCGTCAAGTGAAGTAAGTAGCGCCCCGATATCCGCTAGTAAATCTAGCTGGATGCTGTTACCACAAGGTAAAGTCATACTTGAGCAAGACAATCATTTGTTGTTTGGTGATTGTAGGCAGGGGCTGTTGCCATATTGGCAAATGCAAATTGAGCAAGATGGCACATTGCAAGGCAAAGCGTTGTTGTTACCCGTGCGCATCAAGTTAGATAAAGCCGCACTGGAAGCATTACAGCAGCGTGAAACTTGGTTGGCAATTTTAGGGTTCGCGATTGAAATTTTTGATGGTCATATTTTAGTTAAAAAGTTGCCAGTGTCGCTCTATAGCATAGATGTTGGTGAAATTTCTAAGCAGATGATGGAACCAAGCTCAGATGCTGAACTCCAAGATTGGTTACAGTGGCTAGAAGTCTCAACACCCAGTAGCTATTTCGATAGCCAGCATTTTGATTTAGTTAAAGAAAAATTACTTTCAAAAGCCTCATGTTTGGCTCGTATTCATAAAAGTGCGGTTACAATTGATGCCCAGAAGTTGGTCAGTTTTTTAAGTTCGCAGTAATTCGTGCCTAAGTAGGTATTAATTACCATGTACTATCAGCTATAATACGAGATTAGTGCAGTTTATTAGTAGGTTAGATGTGAACAAGTTACCTGTCATTACCCTAATGGGACCGACAGCAGCGGGCAAAACCGCATTGGCCATAGAGTTATGCCAAGCGTTAAATACCGAAATCATCAGTGTAGACTCGGCGTTAGTGTACAAAGGGATGGATATCGGTACGGCAAAGCCGAGCGTACAAGAGCAAGCACAGGCACCACATCACCTAATTGATATTATTGATCCAGCACAAAGCTATTCGGTTGCTGAGTTTCGTGCTGATGCTATTAAACTAATTGACGATTTTCATCAGCGTGGCAAGGTGCCAATTTTAGTGGGTGGCACCATGATGTACTTTAAAGGCTTGATTGAAGGCCTGTCGCCATTACCAGAGGCTGATGCTGAAATCAGAGCGGTATTGGAGCGCGAAGCCGAACAAAAGGGTTGGCCTGCGCTGCATCAACAGTTAAAAGAGATTGACTCAGAAGCCGCGGCTAAAATCAGCGAAAACGATTCGCAACGTATCAACCGTGCTTTGGAAGTTTATCGCATTAGTGGTAAAACGATGACTCAATTGCAGCAAAGCAAACAGGGTGCATTGCCGTATCAATTTCATCAATTTGCGATTGCACCAAGTGACCGAAAAGTCTTACATGAACGTATAGAGAAAAGATTTGAAATAATGTTGGATGAAGGCTTTAAAAATGAAGTTTTGGCCTTATATCAACGTAAAGATTTACACCCTGATTTGCCTTCTATTCGCTGTGTCGGATATCGGCAAATGTGGGAGTATTTAGCTGGCGAGTGCGATTATAACGAAATGGTTTTCAAAGGCGTCGCAGCGACCAGACAACTGGCGAAGCGGCAATTAACTTGGCTGAGGGGGTGGCAAGATGTGACTTGGCTTGACACCGATAGTCAAGAAAACTTGCAACGTGTTCTAACTTCGCTAAGCTAATAGTAGTTGTTAAATCAGCGTGTTCTGATTAAATCAACGACCTGACATAATAACACCTAAAACGAAGGATAAGAAAATGGCAAAAGGCCAATCTTTACAAGACCCATTTTTGAATGTCTTGCGTCGTGAGCGCATTCCTGTCTCAATTTTTTTAGTGAATGGCATTAAATTACAGGGCAAGATCCAGTCATTTGACCAATTTGTGATTTTGCTTGAAAACACAGTAAACCAAATGGTTTACAAACACGCCATCTCCACTGTGGTTCCAGCTCGTGCGGTTAACTTCCAAAATGCAACCGGAAGTGAAGCGGGCGACCAAGGTGAAGAAGGTAATTATTAATTCTTTTTAGTAGGAGCTTAATGCTTGTTTGACCGTTATGAAGCCGGCGAACAGGCAGTCTTGGTTCATATAGAATTTCCTCACGAAGGAGATCGCGAAGATCTACGTGAATTGGAAATGCTAGTTTCTTCTGCTGGTGTTAGTAGTGTGGCGGTTGTGCAAGGCAGCCGTCAAGCACCACATGCAAAGTTGTTTGTCGGAACGGGTAAAGCTGAAGAAATTGCCGAGATTGTCAACATCCACAACGCAGATGTCATCATATTTAACCACCAACTCAGTCCCTCACAAGAGCGCAATTTAGAACGCGTTTGTAAGTGCCGAGTGTTAGATAGGACAACGCTGATCTTAGATATTTTCGCGCAAAGAGCCCGTACCCACGAAGGTAAATTGCAGGTTGAGCTTGCTCAGCTAAGGCATATCTCTACGCGCTTAATTCGAGGATGGACGCACTTAGAAAGGCAAAAAGGGGGGATCGGCTTACGTGGTCCTGGTGAAACCCAATTAGAAACCGATAGACGGTTACTAAGAGAGCGAATTAAGAGTATTCGTAAACGATTAGACAAGGTAGCCGTTGTGCGTGAGCAAGGGCGTCGAGCGCGTAGTCGTAACGAGATCCCAACTGTTTCTCTGGTAGGCTACACCAATGCGGGTAAATCGACGCTGTTTAACAAAATTACGGATGCGGATGTATATGCTGCGGACCAATTGTTCGCAACGCTTGATCCTACGCTAAGAAAGATCGAAATCGATGATGTTGGCCCCGTTATCTTAGCAGATACAGTAGGTTTTATTCGTCATTTACCTCATGACTTGGTAGCAGCATTTAAGGCGACTTTAACAGAGACTCGTGAGGCGGATTTACAGCTTCATGTCATCGATGTTGCAGATCCGAGAAGAAAAGAAAATATAGAACAGGTACAATTGGTTCTAGAGGAAATTGAAGCCAATGACATTCCTCAACTTTTAGTCTACAACAAAATTGATCTAATGGACGAAGTTGCGCCTAGAATAGATAGGGACGATGAAGGAAAACCGATCAGAGTGTGGTTAAGTGCCCACTCTGGAGAAGGGATTTCGTTGTTATTCGACGCCGTTAAAGAGTTGTTGGCAAAAACCGTTTTCACAGCTGAGCTTGCCGTACCTCCTGCGCTTGGGCGCTTACGAGGTGCACTATTTGAGCTTAATGCCGTGGATGAAAAAGGCTACGACGAGCAAGGCAACTGGCTTGTTTCGGTAAGAATGCCAAAAATCGAATGGGAAAAGCTCAATAAGGAATTCGGGCGAAATCTCAATGATTTGGTTGTTGGTAGTTAAAAATCGTCAATTTCGAGCGTATTTTTATATGAGAGTCGCTCGAATTTTGTTAGATTTAACCTAATTCATTTAAATAACAATGGAGTATAGCTATGGCCTGGAACGAACCGGGTAATAATGGCAATGATAACGATCCGTGGAAAAACCGCGGGGGGCGGGATCAAGGCCCACCTGATCTAGATGAAGTATTCCGTAAATTTGGTAATAAATTCGGCGGTATTTTCGGCGGTAAGCCGGGGAAAGGTGGTAATGGCGGATTAGGCGGTGCTGGTTTCGTCTTTATACTTATTATCGCAGCCATCGTATGGGCACTAAGTGGTATTTACACGGTAAAAGAAGCTGAGCGCGGTATCGTGTTGCAATTTGGTAAATTTGACCGTATTGCTGAGCCGGGTCTGCGCTGGAAAGCCACGTTCATCGAGCGTGTTATTCCTGTAGATATTGAAGCGGTGCGTTCATTGTCGGCTTCAGGCTTTATGCTTACGGAAGACGAAAACGTCGTGAGTGTTGAGTTTGAAGTGCAATATCGTGTTGTAGATCCAACGCTTTATCGTTTCAGTGTGACCGATGCTGATCACAGCTTACAACAAGCGCTAGACAGTGCTCTACGTTACGTTGTGGGCCATTCTCGCATGGACCAAGTGTTAACTACGGGTCGTGAAGTGGTTCGTCAGCGCACTTGGGAAGAGCTAAACAGTATTATCGAACCATACAATCTTGGTTTGATTGTTACAGACGTTAACTTTAAGGACTCGCGTCCTCCTTCAGAAGTAAAAGACGCATTTGATGATGCGATTGCTGCACAAGAAGATGAAGAGCGTTTCATTCGTGAAGCAGAAGCTTATGCGAAAGAAATTGAACCGCGTGCGCGTGGTCAAGTGACTCGTATGACGCAAGAAGCAGAAGCTTATCGCGAGCGTATAATCCTTGAATCTCGAGGTGAAGTGGAGCGCTTTGAAAAGTTACTACCAGAATACCAAGCTGCGAAAGAAGTAACGCGTAAACGCTTATATATTGATACAATGGAGCAAGTTTTGGGCCGTAGCTCAAAGGTATTGGTTGATGTTGAAGGTGGTAATAACATGCTGTATCTACCACTTGATAAGATTATGCAATCCCATAACAACGCTTCGTCACCAGTACGTTTGCCAAATCAGAGCGATATTGAGCAGCTTCGTAGAACGATTGAAGGTACTCAACAGCAAAATAGCTCTGTCAATTCAGGCGGTGATAGATTTAATCGCGACAGATTTGGTAACGGGAGATAATCAATATGAAGAATTTTAGTCTACTTCTATTAGTCACTGCCGTGATCATGTCGTTCTCTGGTATCTTTGTAGTAAACGAAGGTCAAAGAGCAATTGTACTGCTATTTAGCAAGGTACAAAAAGACGCGAATGGCGATGCTCTGGTGTATGAACCTGGCCTTCACCTGAAAGTGCCTTTCTTTAGCCAAGTACGTAAATTAGATGCACGGATCCAAACACTTGATGGTCAACCTGATCGCTTTGTAACGAGCGAGAAGAAAGACTTGATCGTGGATTCTTACGTTAAGTGGCGCGTGAATGATTTTAGTGCTTATTACCTACGTGCGCGTGGTGATAAACAGTATGCTGAAACGCTACTTAAGCAAAAGGTGAACAACGGTCTAAGAACAAACTTCGGTTCGCGTACTATTAAAGAAATAGTATCTGGTGAACGTAGCGAGCTAATGGAAGAAGCGTTAGTTCAAGCGTCTGAAAGTGCAACTGAGCTTGGGATTGAAGTACTTGATGTCCGTGTTAAGCAAATTAACCTACCTAACGAAGTAAGTAACTCGATCTACCAGCGTATGCGTGCGGAGCGTCAAGCTGTGGCGAAAGAGCACCGTTCTGAGGGTCAAGAGAAGGCGGAGACCATCCGTGCTAATGTTGATCGTCGAGTGACAGTAATGCTTGCAGATGCTGAGCGTAATGCTCGCGCGGTTCGCGGTCAAGGTGATGCAACGGCGGCAAACATTTACGCTAAAGCATATAATAAAGACCCTGAGTTTTTCGGGTTTGTTCGTTCGCTTGAAGCATATAAAAATACCTTTAAAGATAAGAATGACGTTATGGTGTTATCACCGGATAGCAAGTTCTTTGATTATATGAAGGATGCAAAAGCTCAATAAGATGATGCTTTTGAGATGATTGTAAAACCCCGCCAGCCAGCGGGGTTTTTTATTGGCGCGATATGGCCACAACGTTAGACGATGAAATCCCACGAGTAGCCGCGATCTTTCATGCCGCAAAAAACGCACCGTAGCAGCGACTTTATGTCGCGAAGAAATACACTGTAACAGAGCCTTTATGCCGCGAAAAAACACACCGTAGCTACGACTTTATATCGCGAAAAAACACATCGTAGCAGCGGATTTTATGTAGCGGAAAAACACACCGTAGCTACGACTTTATATCGCGAAAAAACACATCGTAGCAGCGACTTTATGTCGCGAAAAAATACATCGTAGCAGCGACTTTATGTCGCGAAAAAATACATCGTAGCAGCGACTTTATGTCGCGAAGAAACACATTGTAGCTACGACTTTATATCGCGAAGAAACACATCGTAGCAGCGACTTTATGTCGCGAAAAAGCACACCGTGGCAGCGACTTT
>NZ_JAKRFW010000058.1:0-29019 GCF_022347905.1 Pseudoalteromonas sp. Of11M-6
GCTGCTAACTCGTTCGGTCTACTTTGGTCGGTGTTGCATCTAACTTGAATACGCCAATTAGCCGCAAGATACCTACCTTACAATGCTGACAAGGCCAATTCGGTATCAATGTCACGTTTTCTCCTGCCTTTGGCCTCTTTGCTCTGCATGTGCATGACGCCTGCGACCTTATCAGCGCTAACTTTCGCTTGCGACATGCATTGGCTAAAAAACCGTAATGCCGAATACGCATAAATCCTTTCGGTAGTACATGCTGCAAATAACGCCGTAAGAATTCGTCATTACTCAGTGTCATCACTTTATCACGATTATCATCTGCGTAATCTCGGTATTTGAAGCTCACCGACTGTGCATTCGCTGTCACTAAACGTGATTCAGACATCACGCCTTTTCGGGTATACCGTGCTAGGTAACTTACTAGCTTTTCACTGTAAGCTAAGCAGGCTTTGCTATACACGCACCACTTTGTTGGCGTGTTTATCTTCACGAGTGACGTATTAAAATCACTAAGCGCCGCTAGCATTTTTCCTCTAAAGACCGTTGATAACGCTTTAACGGGATATAAATAGCCTTTTTCTATCTCATTCCATTGAGTCTTATCGAGCGTACCTGCTGGGATTAAACAGTGTAAATGAATATGCTGACTTAAATTTTGCCCCCAAGTATGCAAGACGCTAGTCATTCCTAATTGGCCATGCCCTTTTCGGTTAGCAAATTTACTCAAGGTTTGCCATGCTGCTTTGAATAAACACTGGTATAAGGCACTTGGGTTATAGTGAGCAATGGCATTAAGTTCATTAGGAAGCGTAAAGACAAGGTGGAAATAGCGGCATGGCAATAAGTTCTCTTGCTGCTTTTGTATCCACCTTGCCGTTGCCATTCCTTGACACCGTGGACAATGGCGGTCTCGGCAGCTGCACCCAATCTGCTGTGACTCACCGCAGTTATCGCACTGCCATGTTTGATAACCGAGCTGACCCGTTCTGCATGATTGAAGATGCTGACAGACGCGTAGCTGCTGATAGCTCATTATATGATGTTGCCGATAATGCCCAAGGCTCGAATTTAAAATATCAGCGAGATGTAAAGTGCTCATGGTTTAACCCAACTTGCGAGTAAATCAACACCGCCATGCCCCAATTCGGGTAACCAATGTAAGTAGCTTTGCGTGGTTTTAATATCACTGTGTCCAAGCTGATGTTGAAGTTGGTGCAATGGCATGCCTGATTCAAGTTGATGTGTTGCATAAGCATGGCGTAGTGCATGTGGATTACAGTGAGTTAAGCCGCAATGTCGTGCATGTTCACGTAATGGTCTCCTGAAGCTTGATGCTGACATGGGTTTATCCATTAACCATCGTGAATAAAACATCCAACCCGTTGGGTGATACATTTTCCAGTAACTACGTAATTGGTTAAGTACGCTATCGGAGGCCACCACATAGCGTGACTTATCTCCTTTACCTTGTTCAATCAAAATGGTTTTTCGCTTTCCATCAATATCTTGCACTTTAATATGTAAAAGCTCACCAATGCGTAAGCCACAACCATAGCAAACCACAATTAACGTTTTTAATCGCATATCCGTACAGTTTTCTATCAACCGCCGAATATCGTCTCGAGATAAATAGGTTGGTGCGCGAGTCTTCGCTTTTGGTAATGCGATATCTAGGTTCAGCGGTCGGTGTAAAATATGTTTAAACAAAAACCAAATACTATTTATTTGTACTTTTTGGCTTGCTCTAGAGAGTTTACGAATAGCCGGATCATTAAAAAAGGTATTCAGTTCATCATCGGTAATTGAATCGAGTGGTTTATTGAAATAGTGACTCAGTTTAAGTAGATGCTCACAGTAACTTTTGCATGTACGTTGCGAATACCCTCGGTAGGCTATTTCTGTTTTGACTTGTTCTATGAGTGGGTTCATGCTTACCTCCAAGTTATGGGATAACCCCAAGGTAAGTGTGGCTCAGTTGGTGAGAGTAGGATCTCCGCGTAGCGGCTTAGTTCAACAATTTAATATCGAGCGATTGGGTCGTTTTTCTACAGCAATCTGTCTCGTTTTTGTCCCATGACTATTGATAGCAAATTTAGGAAGTACTTACCAGTACTGAAGTTACGTTACATTGCTCTAAATGTGAACACGACAAAAACGACTCACAGGGTCGTTTTCCTGACTATGGAAGAAATTCAATAGACATGGATGTATATATAGTGGTTTAGGCGAAAGGATGAACGTCAGCTTTTCGCTCAAATCCGCCCTTAGAGCATTTACGTTAACTCATTTTGGGGCAGAAGCGGGTTTTAGCAACAAGAGTCAGTACCGCTTACACTGACCCGATATTGAGGTAGAGTTACTTGCTCGAGGATTTACTCGGCTTTAGGCCTGGCGTGTTTCCTGGAGTTTTTTGTTGTCACGTCGACGTTGATCTGGCTTGCCTGTTGATTTGGCTTTTGGTTTTGGTCCTGGTTTCAAACCCATGATTTGATCCTTTTATTTTACGAGGTTATTCCTCGTTGTGTGATCTTTGAGCAGTATTGATGGTTTTCAAGGTGTGTATGAAAAACAATCAAAAAAATATCCTCTAAGTTCTCTGCTGGTAACTCACGTTTTGACGAACCACTTAAAGTGTATGGTGACCGGTTGGAGACACAAGATGGATAGAATTGCCTCGGGTCCGCGACGGCTGAGTGTTGAAGAGATACAAGAGCTTCGTCGTGATATACAAGAATCTTCGGCCTAGGTTAAAGCTGAACTAAAGCCTCGACGATCAGTAAAAAATCAAAAAAGTTCTGCGCATGGTATAGGTGATGGTATCGAGAACAGCTAGCTTTCTAACTAGCTGCTATGTAGATATATTTTCTTCTGTTGATCTTCAAGTGGGAATAATGACTCTAAAATGAGTTAGCACCCCGCTTAAGAAAAGGGCGAATATGATAAATATTCGCCATTTTGCTTGTTTTAGAAGCAGTTGAATCAAAAAAGTGATTTTTTCACTTTACCTTTCAAAAAAGCGCTTTATAATGCGTCGACATTGCAGGGGCGTAGTTCCAATTGGTAGAACAGCGGTCTCCAAAACCGATGGTTGCGGGTTCGAGTCCTGCCGCCCCTGCCACTTCTTATTTTGCACTTCGCATATTTTCAAAGTAAACTCCCTAAAAAATTAAACTGCTTAGCTATGAATCCGATTTACGCAAATATTCTCGATATTATACCGCTAAAGCTAAATTCTACATTTGCACATCTTGACCCTAACGCTGTTGTTGCTACTGATGTGAATGAGCTTCAGCAGGTCGTTTTACCAGCTGTTTTGTTGCAGGACTTTGAATTGGCAATGGGTAGAAAAATTGAGGTTGTCATGGGCAACACGATTGCACTTGAGAATAATCAGTTAAGTTTGCCGTGTGCACAACTAAGTACAACTCAAAAGCGTGAGTTGTGGCAATTAATCTGGCGTCAGCAAGATGCAAGTTAAGCAAGGTGGTTTACTGCAGTTTCCACTTAATGAGATTATGCAAGTAGAACAAGCCTGTCATGCTTTTCCTTGGAGTGAGAAAACCATGCAGTCTTGCCTTCATGGTCGTTACTTTAATACAGCTATTGTTGATGGTAATACGCTAGTGGGTTTCTACGTTGCAGAGCGTGCGGGCCCAGACTTAACCTTGATGGATATTTGTATTCGTCCTAATTACCAAGGTAAGGGCTACGCGAAGCCATTAATGGAAGATTTGTTAGCGCAAGCAGAGACCTTGCAGGCAGAAAATATCTTCCTTGAAGTAAGAGCGTCAAACGCTTCAGCAATCGCGTTATATCATCGCTATGATTTTGTCGAAATGGGCTTGAGAAAAAACTACTACCCGAGCACTCATGGTCGTGAAGACGCAATGCTCATGGCCTTACCATTAGCCTAAGTGACTATTATCCGTGGGCTGGTCTATCGATAGGGTGTAGCGCATAGCCTCAGTGAGCTTAAGCAAATAGTAATGGCGATTACTGTTTTGTGTTTTTTGCAAACTGGTTTCTAGTTCCCCTGCGGCTTCATGAATATTCATAAAGCCAAAGCAACCCGCGCTGCCTTTGATACTATGTGCTAGTGCCCTTAAAGATTCCCATTCCTGTGTATCATAAAGCTTTTGCAGCTCAACTAGCTGTGACGGTAGCTTTTCAACGTAATTTCGGCTTATTTGTAAGAACTTTTCGGTTTGTAACAAGGCATCCCATGAAGAGGACTTGCCATTTTGAAGTTCAAGGTACTCTAGTAGTAATTTACCTAGCAATTCTTTATCTATCGGCTTGCCTAGAGTGGCATCACACCCTGCTTTAATATGGTTGTCTATGTCGTGTTTCATTACGTTGGCGGTAAGCGCGATGATTGGTCCATCATAGGCGGCATGTCTGAGCATTTGCGTTGCTTCTTCACCACCCATGACTGGCATTTGCATATCCATTAAGATCAGTTGATAGTCTTCAACCAGCGCCATCTCAACCGCTTCAGCACCGTTATTAGCAATATCAGGAACTATGCCCCAGTTAGACAGTAGCAGCGTAATAAGCTCTTGGTTATCGGGATTGTCTTCCGCAACAAGCACTTTGGCATCAAGCTCTTTTACTGCTGCAATATGGGTTTTACTGTTATCCGGTTGTCTTGGTCGCTCAAGTGCGTTTAGCCAAGAGTAAGAGCGCTCTTTGAAATTACCCGAGACTTCAACAGAAAATAGACTACCTGCGCCTTGTTGGCTTTGAACATTTACGTCACCGCCAAGCAGTTGTGCTAGATTCTTTGATATACAAAGACCTAGTCCTGTGCCACCGAAGCGCCGAGTTGTTGTTGTATCAGCTTGCTCAAAAGGCTTAAATGCGCGCTCTAGCTCATTTTGCGACATGCCAATTCCGGTGTCTTTGATACTAAAAATAAACTTTTCAGATTCCGGTCTAAACTCCACCTTTAAATGAACGCCACCGTACTCAGTAAATTTCACCGCGTTTGTTGCGATGTTAAGCAAGATTTGTTTTAAGCGAGTAATGTCGGTGTAAAGCTTGTCAGGCAACGGTAGAATAAATTCTGTGGAAAAGTTCAGTAGTTTTTCATTCGTCATCGGCTCAATGATGGATTCAATATCATTGATGAGTGGCATTACCAAGACCTCTGATTCCTCCACATCTAGTTTTTCAGCCTCAATTTTAGAGAGGTCTAAAATATTATTGATAAGTTCTAAAAGGTGTTTAGAGTTTCTTAAAATTGTGTCTAGGTGCTGTTTTGAGGCAGGTGAATTAGGATGCTGTATAAGCTGCTCGGTAAACCCCATAATAGCGGTAAGCGGGGTACGTATCTCATGACTCATGTTAGCTAAAAAGCGACTTTTAAGCTGGTTTGCCTGCTCGGCTTCTACAATAGCAACTTCTAGCTTGCTATTAGTTTCTTCTAATTCTTTGGTTCTGTCTTCAACTTTCTCTTCCAAGTGCTCTTTGTAATCCTCAAGCTCTCGCTGAAAGGTCCGAATTTGGCCGATCATATGGTTGAAATCTCTGAAAAGAATGCCAACTTCGTCACTATTATGCTCTGGTAGCGCCACCATTAGATCACCATCTCCGACCCGGTGGCTCGCTTCTCCCAGTAATTCTATGGGGTTGAGCAACAGGTTGCGGACCACGATAAAAATCAAAATGGGCAATGTAACGACAGATAGAATAACGATCAATGCTGTGATCAGACTAATAGTTTTACCAGAGCGGTAAAGTAGCGACTTAGGGATCGTTGAAATATAAAAGTAGCCACCGCTTAGTTGCGCGCTGTAGGTCATCCTTTCCACATTATCAATACTATTAATAACGGTAGAGTCTAATTGCCCAAGATCAGCAATATAGCCTATTTTTTCTATTTCACTGGCGCTTAAATAGTGGCCAATGAGATTTGTATCTGAGCTGAATAATACCTCACCATCAATGCTCACCAAGAGGTTTAGCGTATTATCATACGGAGCTTCAAGTATGCTAGTACTTAAGAGAGAGGGAGAAACTTGTACGACGATATAGCCTTGTTGTCTAGGCTGCTTAAGTTCGTAATCTACACTGTAGATCTGCTGGACAAAATACAGTTGCGTACCTGCACTTGAGGCAACCATAAATTGATGTTGGCGTAAGTTACTTTGCATGATTTGTTTGGCAAAGGGATAAAGGTTCGGTGCTCCCCCTAAGTTACTAGAGTAAAATGCGGAGCTTCTGCCATTGGGAGATAAAAGATTGATACTAATGATATCAGGGTAGGCTTCACTATAACTGGCAAAAACATCCATTAGCGCACCTAAACGCTTAGTCTTTTCCATTCTTTCAAGATGGGCCGAATTAAGAAAATCACTAAGTACTGGAGAGGTTGAAAGCAGTTTTGTCGTGGACTGGTAGATCTCAATATAATTGAACATCTTCTGCTGTTGTTGTTCAACGAAACGACTAACAATGAGCTTGGCTTGTTTTTGCGTTGAGCTAGTTACATTCGTGAGCGTAAATCCGCCAAGAAACAGCAAGGGTAATATCACAAGCGGGGTGATATACCAAAGGAGTCGAATACTTAACTTGCTTGTTTTCATGGATAACTAGCTGCCTTGCTACACGAAATCTTAATGACAAAAAAATTAACATGAGTATTAAATCATAAGCAGGGGGAGGTGAATACTCAAGTTTGCTCAATCGCGGCGAAAATAAGATAAAAGGTGGGGATAACGTAAAAAAGCCTCCAAAAGGAGGCTTTTTTTGAATCAAATTCTAAAGAAGATTAGAAGTTATACTTCATACCTACTGAGAATCTACGACCATTAACATCATAGAACTCGCCTGAGTCGAATGTTACTGGTGTACGAGGAGGTTCTTTATCAAATAGGTTACTTACACCTAGACGAAGTTGTAAATCCTCTAACACGTATGACTTATACATGAAATCCACAGTTGTATATGATGAAACTTCGTTGAAGTTATTAGCTTCAATAGTCCAATCTTTGTCATCAACCGTACTATGGCGGTAATTAACCGTTAACGCGTAAACTGATTCATCTTGCGAGTACACCGCTGTAAAACGGCCTTTCCAGCGTGGTGAATCGTCAGTTAGTCCAGTAAAGCTACGTAAGTCGTCAGCACGGCCTGTTGAGTTTTGAGTGTCTTTTTGAATGTAAGTCGCGGCTAATTTTAAAGCAACCTCACCACTCATGGCATCAAATCGATATGCCGACTCTAGATCGTAACCTTTCTTTACTATTTGTGCAGAGTTAATTGGGCGTTGATAGAAGTGTTCAATATCGCCATTTTCACCGCGAACTAAATTTTTACAAAATAAGTTGTCAATTGATTCACTTTCATAACAGTATTTGATTATGTCTGCACGACCAAAGTATTGAATTGCGCCGTCAATTTCGAATGACCAATAATCAACAGTAAAATCTAGACCTTCGATAAATTCAGGTGTATAGATAAGACCTACAGTTAAGTCATTAGACACTTCGTTCTTAAGTTCGGTGTTACCAACGATTGAACCTTCAAGACTGCCGCCCGCAAGCCATTCTGAAGAAGGCATCCAACCTTCAGGTAAGCCGTCAGCTTGGCAATTTCTGATAATATTTTGTTTGTACTTGTAATCGTCACTTAGCTTTTTAATGCTGTCAGCACGACAGATGTCAGCACGGCCAGAGCTGTATTGTGTTGATGACGGTGCAAATAGATCACCCAAGCTCGGTGCTCTGACTGATTTTGAACGGTTAACGCGTAGTCTTAACTCTTCAGTTATACCCCAATTAAGTGCTAGCTTCCAAGCATCGTCTCCACCAGTCACTGAATAATCCATATAACGATATGCACCTTCAAATGTTAAGTCTAATGCAAGAAATTCGTCCACGAGTAATGGTACAGATAGCTCCATTGAAAGCTCGTCAACTTCAATTTCACCATGCATTGGTAAGCTAGAGTTACCGAAGATTAAGCCTTTTTCCATATTTTCAGATGGTGTCTTTTCAGCAACTTCGCGACGGTGCTCGGCGGTAAATGCAGCACTCACATAACCAGCAGGAAGCTCAAATAGAATACCATCGACGGTGGCTGCAAAAACAGCTTGATCATGTCTTGCAAAACGGGTCGCTACAGTCGAAATATAACCCATTTGCTCTGCAGTTGCTGATGTTGCACCCATAGGATTAAATGGTACACAGCCTGCGATTTGGCCAATGATCTTACCTTTACTATCACGGTCTACACATACAGTTTGACCATCGATAACGGCTGAGTTAACTGCGTTTAGTAAGTTTTGTTCAAGAACTTCACCTGTCCAAGTTGTATCTTGCTCTACGCGGCCAAATTGGAAATAGGCACTGTAACTCCAATCATCATTGATAATCCCTTCGGCACCAATAGATGAACGGAAGACTTCACGCTCTTGTTCGTAGTTACGGTCACCCCAAAGGTTTGAGTTCGCTTGATATAAAGTTACGCTATCAATACCTTTGACTAAATTACCATCTTTATCTTTGTATTCTACGCTATCCATGATATTGCCCATTTCATCGCTCACAAAGGCATTATCACGATAGATCTTATAGGCGAAGAATGTTGGACCGCTTTCAGTTGTCGAGTCTGTTTTTGACCAAGTTGCGTCAAATGTCAGAGCATGCTCATCATTCAGTTCGTAAGTACCATACGCAGAAGCGATTACTCGCTCTAGAGGTGTTCTAAAATAACTTTTTGATCCTTGAGTAAATACACCATCACCTTTGTTGTATTCATCGTGGAAGTAGCGGCCAGCAGCTAAGTCTGAAATAGCTGAATTTGGATCTGGGATCAAACCTAACCCATAGTTAAATGGTTGTAATGAACCATCTTCTTGAAATGCAAAGTGGTTATTTAAATATACATCACGAGTTTTATCTGCACCCGGAGCGATAGCAAAGAAATCACCTTTTTCAGAATATCTAGCGAGGGCCGTTTGACCGTTTAGTACGATATTCCCAGGAATGCCATCTTTGCTTCCTGTGTCAGAAGGGTTGGCTATCGATCGCATTGAATTTCTGTAGAAATCGCGGTCAAGCTTTGCATAGCTTTCGTTTTTCGTATAATTCAACGAGGTAATGAATGAAAGCTTGTCTAGCTCTTGTCCGCCAGTAATTGAGAAAGAGTAATCTTCACCGCCATTTTGTTCAGGCTTCACGGTGGAGATATCAACTTCTACGCCATCAAATGACTTCTTGGTAATGATGTTTACAACACCGGCGACAGCGTCCGCACCATAGACTGCTGCTGCGCCGCCTGTTGCGATTTCTACACGCTCAATAATAGAAGTAGGGATGTTGTTTAAATCTACCGCAGTGTCACCAACAGAGCCTGGTACAAAGCGACGGCCATTAACTAATACCAGTGTACGTTCTGAGCCTAAACCACGCAGATCAGTAGTATTTAAACCTGACGCATAGATGTAGCTGGTGGTATTTTCAGGAGATAGGCCAACACTAGCTTGAGGCATTTCAGCTAAAAGGTCATTTACGTTGGTGATGCCTTGGTTTTCAAGCTCTACACCACCAATTACAGTAACTGGTGTAGGTGAAGTTAGGTTCACACGTTTGATTCGTGAACCGGTAACTTGAATGCGCTCTACTGATTTAGCTTCTGTTTGTTCGTTTGCAACAGCTACTGAACTGCTTACGGCACCAGCGACTAAAGCAACTTGGATTCCAGCGGTAACTAGATTTAACTTCTTCAACATTTTGACCCTTATTTACTTTGTTTATAACGATGGCCGACCCTTTCCATACTTTGGAAGGCGACATATCGCAATATAGGTGCTGCGTTTTTACCATAAACAATTGTTAAATATGGGTTTTGTCTAAATGTGTATGATGTTTAAAAAAGGTGTAATGTGTGATTTTGTTGTTCCTTATTTGGTTTTCTTTATTATAATCAGTTGGTTATGGTGGCTCTTTGTGTCATCTTTTATTTACGGTTAGTAAGTGTTTACAAATGCTGTTATTGTTTTGAGAACAATAAATTTAAATTTGATAGAAATGATATAAGTTTCAGTTTGAAATTTAAGCTTTTTTGTAGCTGGAATTGTAATTTTTATGTGGGTTTTGCTGTGCTAAAAGTGAGCACTTGATGTTTTGAGGGGAATTCGACAGGGAACTTTTTTAGATAGGCCGAAAATCAACCTATCTCTTTATGGAAAATAGCTAATTTTGCATAGCTTTTAAGCGTCTGAGTTTGAGCTGCTCTTGAATAGCCTTTCCTTGGTAGCCGTCTGCAATGATCTCTTGTACATCGATGTTGCGAGTTGCTAAAAAGTTCTGTGTAAGTTTGTCACAAAGAGCACGTAAATTATCACTTACCTTGCTACAAATATAACAAAAGCGCTCTAGTTTCTCAGGTCTGCGCCATGCGTCTATATTTTGTAAGATAATAAGCCATTCATCAGGGGTTTTACTTTCTTTGCTCAATAAATCGAGATTTGCGATAAGCTCTTTGCTGCTTTCTAAGTAAATATTAGGCACTTTAAATCGTTTTGCTTGCTCTAACTGAATCAAGCAAGTACCCGAAAAGTAACAGGCAAGGCTGAATTGTGCTAATCCATCCAACTCATCATTCTTTTCAAGTCTAGAGAGTGCACTTTGAAATTTTCCATATGCTGCTTGATCCCACTCTGGGATGTATGGAGAAACAAATTCACGTGCACCTAACGCTGAAATCGTATTTAGAAAGTGTCCTAAACCGTTATCTTGCATTGTTTTTGCTATTTCTAGCCAAATACGCTCTTTGGTTAAGGTTTTTAATTCATCGTTAGCGACCATGGTTTGCATAAGGTGCCAAGTTTCAGTTGCAATGGTGAAGTTGTATTCTTTATAGCGAGCTGCAAAACGCGCTACTCGCAGCACTCTAAGTGGATCTTCACTAAAAGCGCTGCTGACATGGCGTAATACTCGGTTTTCTAAATCTTTTTGACCGCCATAGGGGTCAATAAGCGAACCATCATCATCTTTAGCAATTGCATTAACGGTAAGATCTCGGCGAAGTAAATCTTCTTCCAAGCTTATTTCTGGGCCAAAATCACAAATAAACCCAGTGTATCCTTGACCACTTTTACGCTCGGTGCGCGCAAGAGCGTGTTCGTCTTTTGTGATGGGGTGTAAGAATACAGGGAAGTCGCTGCCAACTTGCTGATAGCCTAGCTCACTCATTTGCTCTGGTGTGCTGCCAACGACCACATAATCTCTTTCTTTTATTGGGCGCCCTAGCAGTTCATCTCTAACTGCACCGCCGACGAGATAGATTTTCATTTGCTATATTCCATTTTATGCGATTCAAGGTTTTATCTTGAACCGGATTTTGCCATTATAGAGCGCATCATAACAATAAAGAGACAAGTCGTGTATTTACGCTATTTTGGGTTAACTGAAAAACCCTTCTCGATTGCACCAAATCCTGAATTCTTATTCCTTAGCGAACGTCACAAGGAAGCACTTGCACATTTAACCTATGGGTTGGGTGACGCGGGTGGCTTTGTACTACTGACTGGTGAGGTTGGTACGGGGAAAACCACAGTTACACGGAGTATGCTGGCTCAGTTGCCTGAATCAACGAAGGTTGCTTTTATACTTAACCCATCGCTATCGGAGCTTGAACTGCTTGCGACGATTTGTGATGAGCTGGAAATTGACTATGACAGCAACAACGCCACGTTAAAATCGCTTACCGATGTGATTAAGCATAGATTGTTAGAGAACCATCATAGTGGTGGTCATACAATGTTGATCATTGATGAAGCTCAGCATTTAGCACCGGAGGTACTTGAACAGCTTAGGCTGCTGACTAACCTTGAAACAGATCATAAAAAATTGCTACAAATAGTATTAGTGGGTCAACCAGAGCTACAGCATTTGTTGCAGCGCAACGAGCTGCGGCAATTAGCACAAAGGATCACGGCGCGTTATCACTTACTGCCACTTAGCGAATCGCAAGTTTTTGCTTATATACAGCATCGTCTGCAAAAAGCCGGTTGTCAGCAAGCTTTGTTCCACCATGATGCGGTAGCCTATGTACATCAAGTGACAGCAGGGATCCCAAGATTAATAAATTTGTTGGCCGACAGGTGTTTATTAGGGGCATACTCGGCATCGCAAACTCAGGTAACGAAAGCAATCGCTGTTCAAGCAGCAAAGGAGGCGCTACCCACTAATTTAGTGCCAGTTGCAAGCCAAGAAAAGAGTCGCGTGCCATTATTTTTTTCGGTTTGGCTTGGTATGTTATTTGTTGCGGGCTTTGGTTTGGCAAAATTGGTGTAGAGGGAAACATGTCGTATTTAACAAGAGCAATGAAACAGTCGCAGCAAGGTGCAGATGCCGAACAGGATTATTTGAGTCAACGCCAAGACGCCCAACTCATTTTCTATAAAAAGCTCGTTACCTATGCCGGTGCGGGTCTCTTGTCTTTGTCTTCACTTGGGGCGGGGTATTATATCGGTAAGATAACGACCCCAGCAGAAGTGCAACCAGCAGTAACGACTAAAGTGGAGGCGAAAAAAGAAGAGCAAGCTGAGCTTTCTACAGATCTTGCGGTGGAGAATAATCAGCAGGTGAAAAAGGCTAGTGTTGCTAGTCAAGAAGTGAGTACACCAGCGACAACTTCAGCGACAAACAACACTGTTAATTCTAATCTAGAGGCACAAACTGCTGAGCCTGAGCAGCACTTCCAGTGGGTGTCTGTGCAAATTGGCGTTGATAACCAAGGCAAGCCTCTATATCAACAACAATTGGTACCGGTAGATTCTGTTAAAGCTGTACCTGTTGTTTCAATCCCTACATCGGATGTCATTCAACCTAATCAGGTTACTCAAGACTTATCTCCAGGAGAAGTCCAAACGGCTGGGGAGTACGCGGGCTATCGTGTATTTGGCGCTAAGCCAAAACCACAAGATGATGAACTTGCCGGGGTATCAGAAGAACTTAAAAAAGCCTTTGCAGAGGCGGTAAAAGAAACAGCACCGCATGAAGAGCCTGAGGTGCTTGCTACTACTAAGGAGTCTGCTTCAGCTACGCCCATCGCGCTGCTGCCTGCCCAATTGCAAAATAGTATTCCAAGCCTGCGCTATCAAGCACATATTTATGCTACCGACTCCCATGAGCGGTGGATAAAAATAAACAATAGACCTTTATATGAGGGTGATAGTCTAGGGGCTTTGACCGTTGTAGAAATTACACCAGAGCAAACACGTTTTGATTTCGACGGTATTGAATTCAGCCTTGAGGCAATGGAGGACTGGCTGCCTTCATATTAAGGCAGCATTGAATGTTTAAAAAACCGAATAAGATCAAGCTTGAATTCTTCGGGCTTGATCGCTGACTCTAGCTCATCGTTTGCTTTTTTCGCGCTTAAATCGATATCTTGAACTTCAATGTAATGCATGTGCTTAGCGTGATAAAACACTTTAACAACGGGTTTTAGCGGCGTTTTGGGATTGCTTTGGGCAATAACACCGACCTTACCACTAGTGAGTTTTACTAAAGTGCCCACAGGGTATACGCCAATGCAAGCAATAAACCGGCTTAGTAGTTGTTCGTCAAAATGGTGAGGGCAGCCTTCACGCATTAACTTAAACGCTTTAATTGGTGTCATGCCCTCTTTATAGACGCGCTCAGCGGTCAATGCGTCATATACATCAACGATAGCTGCCATTCTCACATGCTGAGGAAGTTCGTCCGCAGTTTTGCCATAAGGATACCCTGTGCCATCTAGGCGCTCGTGGTGATAGCCTGCTATTTCACAAGCAACTCGTCCAAGACCTGCATTGAGCAAAATATCAAAGCTGTATTTAGCGTGAGACTTCATGATGTGATACTCATCGAGGCTCAATTTTCCAGGCTTATGTAAAATATCGTCGGGAATTTCTATCTTACCAATGTCGTGGAGTAGCGCGCCTGTGGTCATCTCCTCGGTTAACTCTCTCGAATAGCCTAGGTGCTTACAGAAAATAGCCATTAAGATAGAAACATTAATAGAGTGCTCCAATAGATAGGCGTCTTTTTCTCTGATCCGCGCGATACAGGATAGTGCATCTTGATTGCGAAATACGGAGTCAATAAAGCCGCTTGCTGTTGCTTTAAAAGCCTCTATTTCTATCGCTTTACCCGCTTTAATATCCGCAAACGCTTTGCTTTGAATTGCTTTTGCTTCGTCGTAAAGTGTCACTGCGTGTTGCATCTCTGCATCAACACTACACTTGCTCTGCCATGGATCATGCTCTGGTTTATGCGGCTCTTCTATATTTTCATCATGAGGTGGTTCGTCGTGAGGGTCATGTTCTGAAAGGCGCTTACTGGGATCGACCGTTACCTCTAAAACACCACTCTTTTGTAGCTTTGTAATGCTTGTTTTCGTTCTCACCCAGCCTTTGGTTTTAATCGCAACTGAGCCTGTCTGCTTTGTCACACCGACAACAAACATACCTGGCTCTAAATCACTGATATTAATGTTAATCTCTGGCATGAAGGTTCCTTAAGTTGTGTCTTTAAGCGTAGCAAAACTTGGTAAAATAGAAAGGATTAAAATATAAATATGATTGATTTTCCCCCAATAAACCCGCATCCTGAAAGAAACAAAAAGGAGTCTATTTTATGCGCTTATCTCCCTTGGTGTTAGGCCTCATTGCCACGTTGTCTTGGCATGCGAATGCCAATTTGAAACAACAAGTTGCAGAGTCTATGCCTGAACTTGAGTCTTTGTACTTACATTTACATCAAAACCCTGAGCTCTCTTATAAAGAAGAAAAAACAGCAGGGCGTTTGGCGGATGAAATGCGCAGACTTGGTTATGACGTGACTGAAAATGTGGGTGGCTTTGGTGTTGTTGGCATGCTGAAAAATGGTGATGGTCCAACGGTGATGATCCGAGCCGATACCGATGGTTTGCCAATTATTGAAGAAACAGGGAAGTCGTACGCGTCAAAAGTTAAAGTGAAAGATGATGCGGGGAATTTGGTTGGTGTGATGCACGGTTGTGGTCACGACATCCATATGACCAGTTTAATCGGTACGGCAAAACAGCTAATGGCTAACAAGGAAAAGTGGCAAGGTACATTGATGTTAGTTGCTCAACCCGCTGAAGAAGTGGGTGGCGGCGCAAAAGCGATGTTGAAGGAAGGGTTGTATACTCAGTTTGCTAAACCCGATCATGTGCTTGGTTTGCATGTAAGTGCTGCGGTTCCTGCCGGTAAAGTGGCGATCGCACCGGGTTATGCATTGGCGAATGTTGACTCAGTTGACATCATTGTCAAGGGTAAAGGGGGGCATGGAGCCTATCCACATACTACCATCGACCCTGTGGTACTAGCATCTCGAATTGTACTAGGACTACAGACCATTACATCACGAGAGATCTCTCCGTTAGAGCCGTCGGTGATCACTGTAGGCTCTATTCACGGTGGTTCTAAGCACAATATCATTTCAAACGAAGTGAAGCTTCAACTGACGCTACGCTCTTATAATCCGGATGTGCGTGAGCAACAAATTGCGGCGATCAAACGCTTGACTGCAGGCATAGCAAAAAGTGCAGGATTGGAGGACAGTCTTGTGCCTGAGGTTATCGTTCATGAAAGCGAAAGCATTCCATCTACGTATAATAATCCGGAGTTGGCTAAGTTTGTAACTAGCGCTATTAAGCAGGAAATTGGTGCAGAAAATGTTGAACAATCTCAGCCGGTGATGGCTGGTGAAGATTTCGGTTTATATGGCCGTACTGACGACAATGTACCAATTACAATTTTTTGGCTAGGTGGTGTTAATCAAGCGGTATTCGATGCGGCACAAAAAAGCGGAGAGCCTTTACCTTCATTGCATTCTAGTCACTTTGCGCCAGATTACCCTATCGCCATCGCAACTGGAGTTAGAGCGATGACTAATAGTGCACTTGCTTTGTTTAATCAAAAATAAGCTTTATCTAGCATTTTTATCTTGCATAGTAAAAAGGTAGCCTTGGCTACCTTTTAGTTTTTAGTCTTTGTTTGCTGCTGCAAGCATTAACTCTCTATTGCGCTCTAGTTTTACCAGCATCGCATCTGCAATGGGTTTGAACTTAGCGAGCTCAGACTGAGGTAATGGTTCAGACTTTGGCAGTTTTACCGTTTTAGGATTTCGGTGTACGCCGTTCACCAAAAACTCATAATGAAGGTGAGGACCTGTTACGCGGCCAGTTGAGCCGACAGTACCAATTTTCTGCCCTTGCTTCACTTTTTGACCTGTCTTAACAGTACGCTTATTCAAGTGTAAGTACTTAGTCACATACTTGCTGCCGTGCTGAATAAACACATAATTACCATTGAGTTTATTGTAACCAGACTTTAGTACTTTACCGTTACCAGAGGAAACCACCGGCGTGCCTACGCGTGCCGCATAGTCTATACCATTGTGAGACGATACTCGGCCAGTCACAGGGTGAAGGCGACGCGGATTAAAGCTGGAGCTGATATATTTGAAGTTAACCGGTGCTCTTAAGAAAGCCTTTTTCATGCTACGGCCTTCAGGGGTATAGAATTCGTCATCAGTATGACGAACCGCGCTGTAACGCTCGCCCTGGTTGATAAATTCGGCAGCAATAATTTTACCATTACCGATTTCTTCACCGTCTACATAGTGCTTTTCAAACACTAATGCGAAAGAGTCGCCCTTGCGAATATCGTTTGCAAAGTCGACATCCCAACCAAAAATATCGGCGAAGTTCATTATTTGGCGTTCGCTAAGACCCGCTGAAATACCGGCGCTCCAGAAGCTGGAACTGATCTCACCACCTGCTGATTTTTCGCGACTTTCGATTTCTTTGCTTTCGATTTTGGTTTCGTAACTACCCTCGTCGTTTAGGGTGACCAATAAGGTGTCCGTTTTTGACAAGATGTATTTTAATTGAGCTAATTCACCACCATCATTGCTAGCAAAGCTAAGCACTTCTCCCGGGTGGATTTTAGTCAGCTTGCGGGTTTCTGCGTTGGTATTGACCAGATTGTGTAACGTTTTGGCAGAATAACCTGCGCGTTTAAAAATCACGGCTAGGCTGTCGCCAGACTTCACTTCGTGGTCTTTAAATTCAAATACAGGTTGTTTAGGGGCAGACTCAGGCGTGATGACTGGCGCTGCATCTAATTCAGTAAGTTGCTCTGTTTTTTCTGATATTTTTACTGGCAACTCGTAACGTTTCCCAACTTCTAAAGCTTTTCCGTCATTGTCTTTTGAAGCCGTTGCTTTTTCAGAGGGGATCAGGGCAATTCCGACCATCGCAGATAGGAAGCCGATGATGAGCACTTTGTGCTTTTTGGGGAGCTTATGAACCACATGAACCATAATGCGCCTTTTCTGCTGTCAAGAATTATTGTAGATAATATTGCAGGATATACGTAATAAACCCGTAATACCAGCGTTTTGTGCATTTAAACTCGGATAAATATAGGCTAGAATCGAGCGATTACAAGTTATAGCTGTTGGAGTGAGAATAGTGGATTTAGAAACTGCATTTGCAGAGATTAGCCGTGGTGCAGAAGAAATTCTGTTGCAGGATGAATTAAAAGAAAAGCTGAAGTCAGGTAAAAAACTACGTATTAAAGCGGGTTTCGATCCAACAGCGCCTGATTTGCATTTAGGACACACAGTGCTAATCAATAAAATGAAAACCTTTCAAGACTTAGGCCATGAGGTGATTTTCTTGATTGGTGATTTCACCGGTATGATTGGCGACCCAACGGGCAAAAATGTAACTCGTAAGCCACTCACTCGTGAAGATGTACTGGCAAATGCAGAAACATACAAAGAACAGGTTTTCAAAATCCTTGATCCTGCCAAAACCACAGTTGCATTCAATTCTGAGTGGATGGAAAAGCTTGGCACAGCCGGTATGATCAAGCTTGCTGCACGTCAAACTGTGGCACGTATGCTTGAGCGCGACGACTTTAAAAAGCGTTATGCAAATGGCCAAGCAATCGCAATCCACGAATTCTTATATCCACTGGTTCAAGGTTGGGACTCGGTTGCACTAGAGGCGGATGTTGAGCTCGGTGGTACCGATCAGCGCTTTAACCTATTAATGGGTCGTGAGCTACAAAAAGACGAAGGGCAAAAGCCGCAAACAGTACTGATGATGCCGCTACTTGAAGGCACCGACGGCGTACAGAAAATGTCTAAGTCACTAGGTAACTACATCGGTATTACTGATGCGCCAAACGACATGTTCGGTAAAGTGATGTCGATTTCTGACGATTTAATGTGGCGTTACTACGAATTGTTAAGCGCAAAAACACTGGATGATATCGCTGCACTTAAAGAAGAAGTTGCAGGCGGCCGCAACCCTCGTGACATTAAGATTGAATTTGCAAAAGAAATGATTGCTCGATTCCACAGTGAAGCTGACGCTGAAGCGGCGCATCAAGACTTTATCAAGCGTTTCCAAAAAAATGCCTTACCTGATGAGATCCCTGAAGTCACCGTAACTATTGAGGGTGAAAGCACGTTTATCACTAACTTGCTAAAAGAAGCCGGTTTAGTGGCAAGTACTTCAGAGGCGATGCGCATGATCAAGCAAGGCGCGGTTAAGCTAAATGGCGAAGATAAAGTAACAGACACAAAATTAGAAGTTGCGAAAGGTTCTTGTGAAATCTACCAAGTAGGTAAGCGTAAGTTTGCGAAAGTTACGGTAAACTAAACAAGCTAATCTACTTGTTATAGCCGAAGAGGTCAGTGTTTTACTGGCCTTTTTTGTGGTTGTTACAACATTAAGCTAGCAAAATTTATAATCACAAGCAGTAAGGCGGAAGTAGCAATAAATAGCCAGCGCATTTGATTAAGTAGCCCGAGTAAATGCTGAATATGCTCAGCTGAGGGTTGCGCTTTTGCACCTACCCGCATCACATCATAACGTTCACCAAAATAAAAGCGCGGCCCTGCGAGCTGTGTATGTAAATTTGCGGCAAAAAAGCTCAGTGCCCATCCGGTATTCGTTTGGCTAAAGTGACGGCCGTAGTATTTAATGTAGTGCCAAGTTTGCTTTGGTCTAAGTAGCAATGAAAAGCAGGTAATTAATAATCGAATGGGTACAAACTCAACGAGCCAAATCACGCGGGAAAGGCTTGTCATAAAACGGGCTGAGGGGGGCATTACGTGCCGCCAAGCATGGTCGCATAGCAGTAACAGTTTATAAAATAGCGCGAGATAGGGGCCTGCCATTAGATACAGTAAAGCAATGACAAAAAAATGGCGCAGGGTATTTAATGCGGTGCTATCTATGGTGGCTTTACAAATACCAAGCTCTGTTAGCTTCTCTACATCTCTTGCTACCATTCCTTGCAACACGGCTCTTGCGGTTACTTTTTGCTTTGACTTTATCAGCGCGGAAATACGCTTAGCACGGCTTTCATGGCTAATATCTAAGCATAAAAACAACACCAGCCCACCGAGCCAATTAGGATAAAAAGCAAAGCTAATAATCGCATAAGTTAATACGGTGATGGTTAATATAGGGAGGAGGAATCCCAGTGTGCCTGATAACAGTTGATAACTAGAAGCCGCTTTGGGGCGATAAACTTTTTCGGCAATCGCTTTAAATATAAGGCTAAGAATAAGATTAGGGTGATAAAGTGTTGATAACCTTATCCCTAGGCTGGCAAAAATCGCCAGTAAGAAAATGATCAGGCCCTCATGGGCCTGAAGCAAGCTGTCGAGCACTAAAGCGTAACCTTATCCAGCTTATTAAGTAGTGCCATCACCATTTTAGAAGAGTTAACAGAAGCGACTTCTAGATACTCTTCGAATGATTGCGGTGATTCTTTGCCGGCGATATCAGATAGCGAGCGGATCACAACAAATGGCGTGTTTAAAGAATGACAAGCCTGCGCAATTGCCGCACCTTCCATTTCTACTGCTAACATCGTCGGGAAGTCTGCACGCGCCTTGTCGATGCGTACTGGGTCGCACATAAAGGAGTCACCCGTACAGATCAAACCAACCATAGTTTGAATGCCTTCAAGCGCATGTACGCTTTGCTCTGCAGCTTCAACCAATTTTGTGTGCGAAGTGAACGCAGCCGGCATTTGTGGAACTTGACCAATTTCATAGCCAAATGCAGTAACATCAACGTCGTGATGACGTACTTCATTTGAAATCACCACATCACCGACGTTTAGTGATGGTTCAAAGCCACCTGCAGAACCCGTGTTGATCACGCAATCTGGCGCAAAGTTGTCGATAAGCAAAGTTGTCGCAACTGTTGCTGCCACTTTACCAATGCCAGACTGTACAAGCGTTACGTCAAGACCAGCCAGTTTGCCGGTATAAAAAGTAAAGCCACCTTTGGTCAATGTTTGCGGGTTTTCCATGGTGTTACGCAAAATGGTAACTTCTTGCTCCATTGCGCCGATAATGCCTACTTTCATCAAAAGATTCCTAATTTGTGGTGGGGAAAGCCCCAGTGTCAAAATTGCTTTTATTATACGAAAGGGGTTTTGATAGGTAAAACAAAAAACGGGCTGACGCCCGTTTTGCTAGATTTCTGCCAACTGAGTTGACTGTGCTTTTGCCTGTGAAGGAGACAGTACCGCAGGTTTGTAGGTGCGGTTTCTGGTTTTCTTTGGCATCTCCACTTTTTGGCCAAGCTTGAATAGGATTGCCGCACGGACCTCAGCGCTTTGGTAGCCACTTTTGATTTTCATACGAATGTGTGGAATACCCGCAGATTCCAGAGCGCCACTTACAAACCAATCTTTTTGTGCTTTATGGCCGTTTTTATTGGCGTTATTGACCAAGTCAACAGCGGCAACAATTTTCAGTGTCTCTTTGTCTACCAAGACATAATCCAACTGCTTATTCTTAGCTTTAGTTACCGCAGCACGACGTGCTTTTGGAGAGATACCCGGCTTGCACTCAATCACATCAATGAGCTTAATGCGGCTAACGATTTTATATCTATCGCCAACGGCACGTTCTAATAAATGTAGAAACGATGCTTCAACGGTGGTAAAAACAGATTCTTTACGATTAAATGGATAAGGATTGCCACCCACATCGGTGTACTTAGAAGCGACAATGGAAGCAACGACCACTAGAGCCAAAATAGCAAGTAACGCAAATTCCATACAAAACTCCAAATCAAAAAAATGACATCTGTGGTTTTATAAGCAATAGCTGTGCCATAAAATTACTTTACGGCAAGTCATAAGAATTTTTGTGGTTGGCTATGGAGGTGGACTATTTGTCGTATAGGAACGTATCTGACAGTGTTAATCGCCGTGATGTATTTCAGACCTGCGTCGACTAATTAATAGTTTACTATCAATAGGAATAAACTCACTAGCGGCACGGATCAGTGAGGCGGCGGTAAGCTGCGGCACGCCGTAAACTTCGACTCGGGTATGGTATTTATCTCTGAGTTTATTCGCGAGTAAATCAAAATCACCATCGCCAGTTACTAGAATTATTACATCGGATCCTGACGCGCATTCCATGGCATCAATGGTAATGCCAACATCCCAATCACATTTTGCGGAGCCATCGGCACGTTGAATATAAGGCTTTAACTTCACCTCAAAGCCAATCGCTCGCAGGATATTTTGGAACTGCTTTTGTTTGTCGTTACCCCGTTCGCTGGAATAGGCAATGGCTTGATATACCTCGCGATTAGCCGTTGCTTTACGCCAAAACGCGTTATAGTCAAAGCCTGTTTGGTAGGCTTGTTTGGTGGTGTAATAAACATTTTGAGCGTCAACTAAAATGGTGACTTTTTCCATAATGGACTCTTAGCAATAAATTTGCTTTATGATAGCAAGATTAGCGTTTGTTTAGCCATTTACTCATCGCGGCATCATAGGCTTTTTTAATGGCACCGCCATCGCAAGGGCGAGGCGGAGTACGCCAGTTATTACTTAATCCCTCTGGTGTAGGAATACTCGGATCGAGTCTAACCTCAGTATAGCACAAGCCATTTTCACGGTAGACTTTATAATGTGGTGTGGACGCGAGTAGCTCTCTTGGCTTGCTCGCAGCACTGGTTTGATGCGCTTTAGGTACGGTGATCTGCTGCGGCTTTTTTTGGTTTTGGCTGAGTACAACGTCACTGGGAGTGCGCTCTAAAAGTTGCTGACGAAATTGAGAGATTGCTTTGCGATGGTCTAACTTTTTAGGTTGCGTGACGACTGCTGCTTTGGCTATGTGCTTGGTTGTACTTTCAACCGTAGGCTTTTTTGGTTCCGTTTGCGCAGTTTTTAGTACTTCAACCGTATCGTCCTTCAGCGTCGGTTTTAACTCCTTTACTGGCTTATCTTCAGTTATCGCTGGTGTCTCAATATGCTCCACCTTGGGCTTGGCAGGCTCAATAACCAAATAGGTTTTCATTGCCTTAATTTCTAAAGGCTTTGAGGGGATATAAATACTTTGCTGCAAATACCAGCCGAGCAGTAGATGCAGCACAATAGAGCCAATAATGGTGAAACTAATTAGGTTGTTTTGGAGCGGCCGCATTATTCTTATTAATCCTTGAGTTATGCAGAGTTAGAGCTTAATCAACGTGTAAATGTTCCCTCAATAGACGAATTATTCTGTGATTAGTTGCGCCGATATGTGTTTCAGTAAAGTTAATTCACGCAAAATGGACATCCCTTTGTTATTTGCATCAGCAAGTTTAGCTTCATTGTGGGCTATGGCTTGATTTATGTTAATCCACAAAGGTTTCATACCATTAGCAAGTTCGTAATTCTCCATTGTTGGCAGATCAAATTTGCCACAGATCTCACAAACGTAGCAATAAGAAATAATATGTACATTATCATGATCTGGTTTATACCAAGGACGATACTCTTCATAGCGACCAAAAGGAGTGAGACCTGTAATGGATACTGCACCAGTTTCTTCTTTTAGCTCGCGCTCTAATGCTGCTTCTAAGCTTTCCCCCTCGTTAACGCCACCACCTGGTAAGGTGTAATCGTCATAACGTTTGGTGTAAAGCATAAGAATGTCGTTGCCTCTAAGGACTATGGCGCGAGTGGTCTCTCTAGTAAAGCAGCTGCCTTGAAGCGGAATGACTGGGGTGTTGTTTAAGCTTTGCATGGGGGTTTTAACTTCAATTTAGGTAACAAGAATGGGTTTACAAAACGATACGCCTGCGTAAAAGCGGCGTATCGCGAATGAAGATATTAAAACGGAGCAGGGTACGCTTTAAATACAGTATCAATCTCGGCTAAAGACTCTGCACATAGCGGTTGTTCAAACGCTTGAATATTTTCTTTAAGCTGTGCCATGATTGTCGCGCCGATAATAGTTGAAGTCACGCCATCGACTTGGTTGCACCAAGCTAGCGCCAGTTGCGCTGCAGTCATATTAAATTCTTTGGCGATTTCTAAATATTTTGCAACGGCTTCTTGTGCTAGTTGCGTATCTCTAAATAAGCCTTGTCTTTGCACTAAGGTAAAGCGGCTGCCTTCAGGTCTTGCACCCCCTAAATATTTACCGCTCAACATCCCACCAGCCAGCGGCGACCAAGGTAAATAGGCAACATCTTCGTTTACGCAACTCTCAATCAAGTAAGGCCAATCTTTGGCATGTAGCAAGCTAAACTCATTTTGAATTGAAACCGGCTTAGGTAGGTTGTGTTGCATTGCCAAATTAAGGTAAGTGTGAATGCCCCAAGGCGTATCATCAGAAAGGCCCCAATGGCGAATTTTACCCGCTTGAATACAGCTCGCTAAGCCTTCTAAAATATCTAGCATACCAGCGCGTTCTTCCTCGCGGTCAAGCGCACTCAAAGGCACCATGCCAGGCCATTGTTTACCAAAATGCGGTGAAGTACGGTTTGGCCAATGTAGTTGGTAGAGGTCGATATAGTCGGTATTCAGGCGCGCTAAAGAATCGTCCACCGCTTGGATCACAGATTGTCCCGTAATAGCACCGCCTTCACGGATCCAAGGTAATCCGCTGCCTGCAATCTTGGTTGCAAGCACGAGCTTTTCGCGCTTTTCTTGGTGCCGCTTTAGCCAATTGCCAATGATGGCTTCGGTTTTACCATAGGTTTCAGGTGAGGGAGGGACCGCATACATTTCAGCGGTATCAATGAAGTTAATACCACGGCTTAGTGCATAATTGATTTGCTCGTCGGCATCATGCTGGTTGTTTTGTACGCCCCAAGTCATGCTTCCTAAACAAATGCGCGAAACTTCTAATGGGCTACTACCAAGTCGTGAGTACTTCATGCAGGCTCCTGATTGAAAACTAATGAATTTAGAATAAAGCAAAGTAGTTAAGCACTTTGAATTACTTTGATATTTTGGTCATTATCTCTGTTTTGCAGTGCAACTTGCAACAGACATCCACACAAGTATAGCCCAGAACACTAAGGCCTATGTTCAAGATTGCAACAGTTGGAAAATTAGCACATAATAAACACTGTTTATTTAGACAGTGTTTTAACGTGCGTAAATTTATTCATATTGATATGGACGCGTTCTATGCATCGGTAGAAATGCGCGATAACCCCGAGCTTGCAAAGGTGCCGATGGCGATTGGTGGGCGGAGTCATCGTGGGGTGCTATCCACGGCTAACTATATTGCTCGGCAATATGGCGTGCGCTCGGCCATGTCGAATTATCAAGCGAAAAAACTCTGCCCTCAGCTGGTGATTGTACCGGGGAGAATGGAGGTCTATAAGGCAATATCGCAACAAATTCGCGCTATTTTTACCCGCTATACTGAGCTAATTGAGCCACTGTCTTTGGATGAAGCCTATCTAGACGTCACTGAGTGTCAGCAATGTAATGGCAGTGCAACGCTTATCGCCGAGCAGATCCGAGCGGATATATTTGCAGAAACGGGCCTTACGGCTTCGGCGGGAATTGCGCCAATCAAGTTTTTAGCCAAAATTGCCAGCGATGAAAACAAGCCTAATGGTCAGTGTGTGATCCCGCCTCACCAAGTGAGCGCTTTTATTGATGTGTTACCTCTTAAAAAAATTCCAGGTGTAGGTAGAGTGACTCAACAGCGTTTGCTAGCCATGGGACTTGAGTATGGCCGAGATATTAAGGCACTGTCTGAAACTCAGTTACGCCAGTCATTTGGCAAGTTTGGCGCTGTATTATGGCGGCGTTGTCAAGGTATTGATGAGCGCCGAGTTGAGACCGATAGAGTGCGTAAATCGATAGGCGTTGAAACCACATTTGCAGAAGACACGCTCGACCTTGATACCTTAAAACAAGTCATAAAAGAAAAGTTGTTACCTGAATTGACTCGCCGAGCACAGCCTTATTTACAGCGTGGCTTTAATAAGCTTGGTGTTAAAGTGAAGTTTTACGATTTCACCCAAACCACCAAAGAATGCCAATACCAGCATATTGATTTGCCCGTTTTCGAAGAGCTATTGATTGAAGCGATGGCACGGCAAAAGTTTAAACCCGTGCGCCTCGTGGGCTTGCACTTAGGGCTAAATGAAAAGTCTAACACACAAGCTCAACTGGGACTTTTTGATGGCTAATTCAGACCTACCTAGACTAAAAGATAACTGCAATTAGTTTATTTTGTGCTAGCTTCGAAGTTGTCGTGCAACAAACTAATCACGCGAACTGCGTGTAATTAAAACAACAACAAGAGGTAAGCATTATGCAATCCATAATGATCGTACTCTTCGGCATCATAGGGATGTTATTTGGATGGTTTGTCTATTCCAAATTTATTGCTGAAAAAATATTTAAAATGGATGACAACTTTGTCACGCCGGCTCATGAGCTTGAGGATGGCGTGGACTATGTTCCCACTAACAAAGTGGTATTGTGGGGGCATCACTTTACTTCAGTCGCAGGTGCTGCACCAATTGTAGGTCCAGCCATCGCTGTTTATTGGGGCTGGGTGCCTGCAGTGCTTTGGGTTGTATTCGGTACCATATTCTTTGCGGGTGTTCACGATATGGGCGCGCTGTGGGCAAGTGCTCGCCATAAAGGCAAGTCGATGGGCGCGTTGTCTGAAAGCGTAATTGGCAAGCGCACACGTTCATTGTTTATGATAGTGGTCTTCCTTGTACTGCTCATGGTAAATGCCGTGTTCGGCGTGGTGATCGCAAACTCCTTCGTGGGTAACCCAAATGCGGTATTCCCCGCTTGGTCTGCTATCGTCGTGGCACTTATCATCGGCCAATTGCTGAAACGAAAAGTGCCGCTAGTACCGCTCTGTATTATCGGGGTTATTGTGCTCTACGCGACCATTTATATGGGCAGTAGTATGCCGATTACCTTACCAACCGAAATGTTTGGTTTAAGCGACAAAGCCAATTGGATCATCATTCTGTTTATCTATGCTGCCGTAGCGTCATTGTTACCGGTTTGGATGCTATTACAACCTCGTGACTTTATTAACGGCATGCAGCTGTTAGTGGGGTTGATCCTGCTTTATGGTGCGGTATTTGTTGTCATGCCAGATATCACTGCGCCTGCGTTTAATACCCAAACGGTAGAAAACACCCCGAGTATTATCCCCTTGCTGTTTGTGACTATTGCTTGTGGTGCGGTATCAGGTTTCCACGGTATTGTTTCGTCGGGAACGAGTTCAAAACAACTAGACAAAGAAAAAGACGGTCGTTTTGTCGGCTACTTAGGTGCAGTTGGTGAAGGCTCACTAGCACTTATCACTTTGGTCGCCGTGAGTGGTGTGATGCTCGCAGTATCACCTGAAGAGTGGCACGAAATTTATAGCCACCTTGGTGCTGGCAGTGTATCAGCCTTTATTAACGGTGGCTCAAATCTTATCAGTACAGGCTGGGGACTACCAGTCGAAATCGCATCAACTTTACTTGCCGTTATGGTTGTACTTTTTGCAGGCACTACCATGGATTCTGGCGTTAGACTTCAGCGTTATATTATTCAAGAGTGGGGTGAGATCTATAACATCAAGTTCCTGAACAACGGTATCATCGCGACTTTGTTGGCCGTTGCATGTTGTTTGCTACTCGCCTTTGGCGCTGGTGGCGCATCGGGTAGTGGTGGTATGGTGATTTGGCCGCTGTTTGGTTCAACCAACCAAATCTTGGCAAGCTTAACCTTGTTGGTTATCTCAGTGTATCTTATCAAACTAGGGCGTCCCGCTAAGTACACCTTGATCCCTATGGTATTTGTGCTGGTGATGGCGTTTTTTGCTGGAGTGATCAAGCTAGGTGAATACTACCAAAAAGGCAATTGGCTGTTGGTTGTGCTTGACGTCATCGTGCTGGTGGTCAGTATTTTGGTGATGTTAGAAGCTTGGTCTGTGATCAGCAAAACCAAAGCGAAACCAGATGAAGCCCGTGATATGTCGTAGTTCCCTTGGAACTTGACCACAAATCACCTATAGTCGGCCCTAATTCTAATATAGAAAAGGGCCGTTTTTATGTCTTTTCCAATCGCATTACCTTGTAACACCCTATTTGAAAGCGATGCAGATGCTATCGTTGTTGTTACTCATGATATTCAAAACTTTGGCAGTGCGGAGCTTGACGAAGTTGCTGCACCATTTTTAGCTGTAGATGCGCGCATTGCGCAAAAGGCAAGCCTGCTTGTTTCAGACAAAGTACCTGGCAAGCGCTTGGTGATTGCGCCAACCGGACCAATCGACAGAGATTACGATGACGTTCGCCGTTACTTTGAAGCGGCAAAGGCTGGTATTTTAGAAGCGAAAGCGGCTGGTGCGGTAAAACCTGTGCTTGCTGTTGTAAATGTGCCTGCCGATGCTCGTTACGAAAATGCGCGTGCAGTCAGCTTTTTAGGTGCTTGCCAAGGCTTATGGCAGCCATTAGAAGCACGTGAGTACCGTGGCGAAGTGATTGAACCAATCGAAGCGATTTATGTTTTTGAAGCGTCATCACAATGCTGCGATCAACTAAGCGCAATCGCTGCAGGCCAATATGCTGCGCGTGATCTGTGTGGCACAGAACCTGAGCGCATGGCACCGCCTCGTTTTGCTGACTACTGTGTTGAGCTATTTCAAGGTTCAGCGGTAAACGTTGAGGTTATCGCTGATCGTAAAATTATGGATGAACAGTATCCACTGTTAAGCACGGTAGCGCGTGCCTCTTACGCCGTTGAGCGCCACCATCCTCGTGTTGTAAAAATGGTATACGAGCCTGAAGGTGACGTCGAACGTACTCTTATCTTTGTTGGCAAAGGTCTTGTGTACGATACTGGCGGTGCAGACTTGAAAGTGGGCGGTTTTATGGCCGGCATGAGCCGTGATAAAGGCGGTGCGGCGTCAGTGGTTGGTTTTATGGAAGCGGTTGCTAAGTACCAACCAAAAGGTATTAAGGTAATTGCCTATCTTGCCGTGGTTCGTAACTCGATTGGTTCTGACTGTTTCGTGCCGGATGAAATCATTGAGAGCAGAGAAGGCGTTCGCGTTCGTATTGGTAACACCGATGCGGAAGGTCGCTTGGCGATGGGTGACTTACTCAGCGAAGCGAAAGACTTAGCTCTGGGTGAGAAAAACCCTGAGATCTTTACGGTTGCAACACTGACAGGTCATGCAGCGCGCGCCATGGGCCCTTACAGTGCCTATGTTGAGAATGGTCCTGCACGAGCAGCACAAGTATCTCGCAAGATTGCAGATATGGGCGACCTATGGGCTGACTGCGCGGAAGTATCGCGTAGCCGACGCGAAGACTATGACTTTGTAAAACCACGCACCCTTGCGGATGATGTGCTATCGAGCAACAACGCTCCATCGGCGGTTACCGCTCGTGGTCACCAATTTCCAATGGCATTTTTGGCAATTGTTGGTGGCTTAGACAAGCATGGTTGTAATGCAGAATTGCCAATTCCGTATGTACATATGGATATTGCAGGTAGCGGCGTTGAAGGTGGCGACTGGCAGCATGGCAAACCAACCGCTGCAACCGTTGCAAGTTTGTTTGCTCGGTATTGTATTTAATACCAAGTGAATTAATTCTCTAATCAATTTGAAGGGTGAAATAGCATATTAGCTTCGTTAAAAATTTCTCATTTAGAACAACTAAATAGCAAAATTTTTGCCTTGC